>SLLM01000142.1 GCA_007134055.1 Ectothiorhodospiraceae bacterium
CGTTCCGGCCTCGCTGCACCATGGGCAAGTGGCGTCATCAGTCATCGACCTCCAGCTCCAGGGCAGGGGTTCCTCGTCAGGTACACTCTCCGGCGGCACGCCGCCGGAGAGTGTACCTGCTCCGGGCGCGTATGTGGCCATCCGCCCGCGGCATCTGTAACGTATCCGGAAGGCTGATGGCAGCGTACGCCGCCCACGGGAGGAGAATCAGCATGGCCGAGAGAGAACAAGAGACGGTCGCGTTTTACGATGCCCGCCCGTGGCTTGCCCAGTACGCCGCGGATGTGCCCACCGAGCTGGAACCATTACCGGACCGCACTCTGGTGGAGCTGATTCGCCGCATCAATGCCAGGTACGCGGATCACACCGCCTTTACCATCTGTCTGGAGAACGGCCTGCACGCCTCGCTGAGCTATGCCGACACGGAACGGCAGTCGGACGCCTTCGCCGCCTATCTGAGCCAGCACCTCGGCCTGCAGCCCGGCGACCGGGTGGCGGTGCAGATGCCGAACTGTCTGGCCTATCCGGTGGCCGTTTTCGGGGTACTGAAGGCGGGCCTGGTCCTGGTCAACTTCAACCCCCTTTATACCGCCCGCGAGATAAACCTGCAGCTCAGGGACTGCGGGGCCCGCGCGCTGCTGCTGATTGATCTGTTCGGCGACAAGCTCGCCGATGGCCTGCGCGACACCGCCGTGGAACATGTCCTGCTGGCGGGCATAACCGACGGCTTTCCCTGGTGGAAGAAGACGCTCATCCGCGCGGTGCTGAAGTTGAAGGGACGCCTGCCCGCCCCGACCGCCCCGGCGGAAACCTTCCAGGCGGCGCTGGAGCGGGGCACACGCCTGCTGGCCGGAAAAGCCTATACGGCCGCGACACTGAACCGCGAAGACCTTGCCCTGCTCCAGTACACGGGAGGGACCACCGGGGTAGCGAAGGGCGCAATGCTGACCCACGCGAACCTGCTGGCGAATCTGGCACAGACGCAGCAGATCGCCGGACCCGTGATCCGGCCCGGCGAGGAAACGGTGCTGACGGCTTTGCCGCTCTACCACATTTTCGCCTTTACCTTCAACATGATGACCTTTTTCATGAACGGCGGGCACAACGTGCTGTGCCCATCACCGCGTCCGCCTTCCAATCTCCGCAAGGCATTCGAGACGTTTCCCGTGAGCAAGTTCTCCGGGGTGAACACCCTGTTCTACGCGCTCTGCCAGGAACCCTGGTTCCGGGACAACCCACCGCCAATCGATCTCGCCATAGCCGGAGGCACCGCGCTCCATGCCAGTGTGGCCGAGGAATGGAAGAAGGTCGTGGGCAGTAGCATATGCGAGGGATACGGGCTGTCGGAAACCAGCCCCGTGGTTACCGTGAACCAGCCCACCGGACGCATCGTGCCGGGTTCCATCGGCATACCGCTGCCGGCAACCGATGTGCGGATCGTTGATGATCAGGGCAACGCGGTCCCGGAGGGCGAGCACGGTGAGCTTGCCGTGCGGGGCCCGCAGGTCTTTGAAGGTTACTGGAACCGCCCGGACGAGACCGCCCAGGCGCTACGCGACGGCTGGTTCCTCACCGGCGACGTGGCCACGATGGACGCGGATGGCTTCATCCGTATCGTCGACCGGAAAAAGGACATGATCGACGTCAGCGGCTTCAACGTCTACCCGAACGAGGTGGAGGAGGTCCTGAACGCACACCCGGACGTGTCGGAGGCCGCAGTGGTCGGTGTCCCGGTGGACAATGGCGGCGAGTCCGTACGCGCCTACATCGTCCGCAGGAGCGAATCCCTCACGGATGCCGCGCTCATCGAGTACGCGCGGGAGCAGCTCACCGCCTACAAGGTACCCCGCGAGATCATCTTTCGCGATGAGCTGCCCAAAACGCCGGTGGGCAAGATTCTGCGCAAAAACCTGCGCCAGGAAGCGGACACCGGAGAGGGCGGTTGACCGACGCCGCCACGAGCCGGAGAGTCGCGCAGGGGCTCGATCGCTCCGGCGCTGCCCCACCCAGCAGGCGATCAGCGCGGCGCGCCCGCGAGGCGTGAGAGAGGCATTGTGATGGATGTCCACGGGGTTTGTCCTTCCTGGTCTGCCAGGTCGGCGAACCCGGCATCCATCGGCGGGGTTCCGTGGACAACCTGTCGAGAGATCACGACTAGCCGATCAGCAGCCGCTGCGCCTCGGCAATCTCTTCCCGGACTTCCTGCATGAGCGCAGTGGCATCGCTGATGCCCAGCGCCTCCAGGTTCAATCGCCGGTAGGCACCTGTTTCCGCAAGGGCCGGAGTGTCCGGCGCAGTGACAACGGGACCTCCGGCCATGGCCAGCAGCTGTGCGGCAAGTACGAGATCGCCGTAGTCCCCCCCGGGAGCGTCAACCTCCCGCATCCAGGCCTCCGCCGCCAATGGCACCGGAATCAGGTCCGCGGGGAAATTCCAGCGCCGCAGGATCATGGTGCCGACCTGTCCGCGATACTCGTCAATGGTGGCTTCCAGCAGCGACGGGTCACGGACCAGCTCCGGATAGTGCACGGCATTGCTGACCATGGGTATGACGCCGATGTCGTGGACCAGCCCCGCCAGCAGGGCGCGATCGGCAGCAAAGCCCTGGAGTTTCCGGGCGAGCACCTGCGCCGTCGCCGCCACCAGGGAGCTGTGCATCCACAGCTCCACCATGCGCTTATTCAGGTTCGGGTTCCGGGAGCGGAACACGGACTTGAGAGCCACGGCGGTCACGATTTCCCGCGTGGTGGCCAGACCGAGCCGGGTAATGGCGGGCTGCAGGGACTCCACAGCCTGTTGTCCGGAAAAGACGGAGCTGTTGGCGGCCCGCATCAGACGGGCGGCAACCACGGGATCATTCTGCAGGATCCGGGCCAGCTCCGCCGGCCCGGCCTCGCGCTCGGTGATGGCTTCCTGCACGCGGACGGCGATATCCGGCATGCTCGGCAGATCCAGCCGGTCGTTCATCAGATCCTCGAACAACCGGTAGAAGAGGCCTTCCCCGGCACCCCGGTCCGCCTTGACTTCATCGACTCCCGGTTCCGGCAGGCGCGAACTCCGGAGCAACTCGTCGATCCGGGCGGCCGGCATCCGGATCAGCTTCACATCCGTACCTGCCACGGCGTGGGCCGGGAAGGGAGTAGCACGGGCCAGCGGCTCGGGCGCCGCTCCGGCATTGCCGGTTCCGGTGAGAGTGCGCCGTCGCTGTGCCTCGTCGACCAGGACGACGGTACCCGAGAGCACGTATCGCGCCCAGCCGTCGGCGCCACCAAGGCGGAAGATCACTGTCTTCGCCGGCACATCGTCAATCTCCGCCTCGCGAGCGAGCTCCCGCAGGGCTTCAGACGGCAGCTCGCGCAGGGGAACCAGAGTTTCCAGGACTTCGGGTTCGATGCTTGCCATGGCTTCCCACTTGAAACTGACTCGACTGAAGCCCGTGGAGCACGGCCAGCCGATTACAGGCTGCCCGCATGATAACCGGGCTGCTGGGCGGGAAACGCGCCGGCGGTCACATTCCGGGTAAACTGCGCCAGTGCGGCGACGCCTGTGGTCAGGACGCCACCATGACCGTATGGTCACCGGGGGGCCGGCGGACCTCTTCCCGGAATGCCATCGGCTGCGCACGCATGCGGCCCGCCGACAACGAGCAGCGGAGCAAAACCTTGAAAGTGATGGACTTCCGGCGGCTGGCGCGGCGCCTGGCCCGGCGCTTCGGCCCGCCGCACCTGGCCCTCGCGCTCCAGGGCGGCGGCAGCCACGGAGCGTTCACCTGGGGCGTGCTTGACCGGCTGCTTGAGGCAGGGATGCCGCTCGCGGGCGTGAGCGGCGCCAGCGCCGGAGCCATGAATGGTGCCGCGCTGGTAGCCGGCCTGGTACGTGGAGGCCCAACCGGCGCACGGCGCACACTCGAGGACCTGTGGCGGACGGTTGCGGAGCAGAGTCTGGCCGGTCCGCTGCAGAGCACCCCGCTGGAGCACCTGCTGCACGGCTGGAACCGGGATTACTCGCCAGGGATCCAGCTGCTCAAGGGCATCACCCGCGTGGCATCCCCCTACCAGCTGAATCCGACGGGCCACAATCCGCTGCGCGCGGTCCTCGAAGCGGTGATCGATTTCGACGCCCTGCGCCACGCGTCCGCCTGCCCGCTGTTCATCTCCCTGACCAATGTCCGCAGCGGGCGGATGGCGCTGCACCGCAACAGACAGATCGGCGTCGATTCGCTTCTGGCCTCGGCCTGCCTGCCGCTGCTCTTCCAGGCCGTGCGGGTGGACGGTGAGCACTACTGGGACGGGGGCTACACGGGCAATCCGGCGTTATCCCCGCTACTGCTGGAGTGTGCAGCCACTGATGTACTGCTGATCCAGCTCACCCCGGAAGAACACGATCGCGTCCCCACCCAGGTCCCGGAGATCATGGAACGCATCAACGACCTTACCTTCCACGCCAGCCTTGTCCGCGAGCTGCAGCTGCTGGCAAGCCTGCAGCGGGCGGGACGGCTGCGCGGAATGGCCGGTATCCGTTTCCACCAGGTAAAGTCCGAGGACGACACCCGGGGCATGGGAGCGGACAGCCGCATCAATGCCGCCTGGAGTTTCATCTGTCATCTGCGCGACCGGGGCCGGGAGCGGGCGGGGCAATGGCTGGATGAGGAACGAAGCCCGGGAGGCAACACACGGAGGCTGCGGCTGGAGGACTATCTCCCCTGAGACGGAAGGCCTGGCAATGTTCCGGAGAAGCTTAGTAAGCTTTGCCCTGCTCCGTCGCCGGACAGGCATTTTCCAGTGAACCAGAGGAGGCGAGCCACTTCATGGCAGGCCATAGCAAGTGGGCCAATATCCAGCATCGCAAGAAGGCCCAGGATGCGAAGCGTGGCAAGATCTTCACCCGCATGATCCGCGAGATCACTGTCGCGGCCCGCATGGGAGACCCGGATCCTGATGCCAACCCGCGCCTGCGCCTGGCGGTGGATCGGGCGTTGTCGGTCAACATGCCCAAGGACAACATCGAACGGGCCATCCGGCGGGCCTCGGGACAGGATGATTCCGCAACCTACGAGGAGATCCGGTACGAGGGATACGGCCCCGGGGGCGTGGCCGTGATGGTGGAATGCATGACCGACAACCGCAACCGCACGGTAGCCGAAGTGCGCCATGGGTTCACCAAGTTCGGCGGCAACCTGGGGACCGATGGATCGGTTGCGTTCCTGTTCAGCAAGGCGGGGGTGATCACGTTCCCACCGGGAACGGACGAGGACGCAGTGATGGAGGCGGCCCTGGAGGCCGGCGCCGAGGATATCCAGACCAATGACGACGGGTCGATCGAGGTGCTGACGGCCCCGGAGACCTTCATCACCGTCAAGGAGGGCCTGCAGGCCGGCGGCCTCGAACCGGCGGACGCGGAGGTGACACAGAGGCCAGCCACCACGGTTGCGGTGAGCGGCGATCAGGCGGCCACCATGATCCGGCTACTGGACCAGCTGGAGGATCTGGACGACGTCCAGAACGTGTACCACAACGCAGAGATTGATGAAGATGCCTACCAGGGCTGACCCCGGCGGGATAGCCGCATGAATCGTATCCTGGGGGTAGACCCGGGATCCCGCATCACGGGATTCGGCATCGTCGAATCCGCCGGTCGCGGCTACCACCATGTGACCAGCGGCATGATCCGCACGGCCTCGGCGCCCTTCCCGGAACGCCTGCGGATCATCTTCGAGGACCTGACCGCGCTGATCCGGGATTTTAACCCGCAGTCCATGGCCATCGAACAGGTCCACGTCCGGCAGAATGTGGCGTCCGCCCTCAAGCTCGGACAGGCCCGGGGGGCAGCCATCTGTGCCGGCGCGGTGGCGGGTCTGGCAGTCCATGAATATACCCCGGCGGAAGCCAAGCAGGCGCTGGCAGGCCACGGCGGCGCGGACAAGCACCAGGTGCAGACCATGGTGCGTCTGTTGCTGGGCCTGCCGGCCGCACCATCGGAGGATGCGGCCGACGCCCTGGCCATGGCACTGTGCCACCTGCACCAATCCGCCTTCAGCAGCCGGGTGGCAACGGCCACGGCACGGCAGTGGAAGCAACGACCGCCGAACGGCTGACAGGCCCTCCGTACATGGCAGGCAAACGATGATCGGAAGACTGCACGGACAACTGCTGGAGAAACAGCCACCCGCGTTGCTGCTGGAAGTCCATGGCGTGGGATACGAGATCGAAGCCCCGATGTCCACGTTCTATTCGCTTCCCGCCGCCGGTGAGGCGGTCACGCTCTACACGCACCTGTCGGTCAAGGAGGACGCCCACCACCTGTACGGTTTCCTCACCCGGCTGGAACGCAGCCTGTTCCGCAGCCTGATCCGCGTCAACGGCGTCGGCCCCAAGCTGGCTCTGACCCTGCTCTCCGGCATGAGCGTGGATGAACTGATCCACGCCATCCAGCAGCAGGATGCCGCGGGCCTCACGCGCCTTCCTGGTGTCGGACGAAAGACGGCCCAGCGCCTGGTGATCGAGCTCAAGGACGGGCTCAGCGACCTTGGCGCCGGTGGCGGCCCCCGAACGGATGGTCAGCGCGCTTCCCCCGTGACCGGCCAGGGCGACGCCAGCAGCGACGCGATTGCAGCGCTGGTAGCCCTGGGCTACCGTCCGGCGGAGGCCAGCCGCCTGGTATCCGGAGTCGACTCCGGTGGTCGACCGAGCGAGGAAATCATCCGCCTCGCGTTGCAGAACACGGTAAGATAGGCCCGTTCCTGTCGGCGTGGTGGAGAGCCGCATGATCGAATCGGATCGCCTGGTCACATTGTCCGCCCAGCCCGAGGAGGACGTCCTTGAGAAGGCCCTGCGCCCACGGCAGCTGACCCATTACATTGGCCAGCCGGTGGTGCGGGAACAGATGGAGATCTTCATCCAGGCGGCCCGCAATCGGGACGAGGCCCTGGATCACGTACTCATCTTCGGGCCACCCGGCCTGGGAAAGACCACGCTTGCCCACATCGTCGCCAACGAAATGGGGGTCAGCCTGCGGCAGACCTCGGGACCGGTCCTGGAGAAGGCCGGCGACCTGGCGGCATTGCTCACCAACCTGGAGCCCGGCGACGTGCTCTTTGTCGACGAGATCCACCGGCTGAGCGCCCCGGTCGAGGAGGTACTCTACCCGGCCATGGAGGACCAGAAGATCGACATCATGATCGGCGAGGGGCCGACTGCGCGTTCGATCAAGCTCGACCTGCCCCCCTTCACCCTGGTGGGTGCCACCACCCGGGCGGGGCTGCTTACGTCACCGCTGCGTGCCCGTTTCGGAATCGTACAGCGGCTCGAGTACTATGGAGTGGATGATCTCGCCTGTATCGTCACCCGGTCCGCGCAACTCCTCAAGGTACCACTGGAGGACGCGGGCGCCCGGGAACTCGCCCGTCGCGCGCGGGGCACGCCGCGGGTAGCGAACCGCCTGTTGCGCCGGGTGCGGGACTTCGCCGAGGTCAAGGCCGACGGGCGGATTACCGCAGA
>SLLM01000259.1 GCA_007134055.1 Ectothiorhodospiraceae bacterium
AGCGACGAGCTGCCGATGTGGCTCTACGAGATCCTGCACGCCGGATTCGCGGGTGCCTGACTGCGGGACGACCCGGAGAAACCCGGGGTCATCGACGACCGGATCGGCATACGCCAGCCGGGTTTCGACCGGGACGAGGCATTGCTGCCCTCGGTCCGGCGATCCTTTGACGGGTACCGCCTGCTACAGGAATATTTCACCTTTCCCCAGCGATTCCTGTTCGCGGAATTCACCGGTCTGGAGGTGGGTATGTCCCGTCTCCAGGGTGACCGGCTGGAGCTGACGGTGCTGCTCTCCCGCGGCGATTCCCGTCTCGAGCATGCACTGGACGGGGACGCGTTCGTGTTGTACGCGACGCCGGCCATCAATCTGTTTCCGCACACCGCCGATCGCATCCAGGTCAGGCAGGAGTCCACGGAGTTCCACGTCGTGCCGGACCGCAACCGGCCGATGGACCTCGAAGTGCACCAGATACAGGCAGTCACGGGGTTTACCAGGGCCAGGGATGGAGGGCGGCGGTTTCATCCGTTCTATCGCGTGGACCGTGGCGTGGACGACGACGAGCCCGGAGCATACTACTGCGTCAGCCGCAGGCCACGCCTGAGCTCCAGCCGTCAGCGCCAGCGGGGAGGCCGCACCGGGTATCTGGGCAGCGAAGTGTTCCTCTCCCTGGTGGATGAATCCCAGGCGCCGTTCTCCGAGGAGCTGCGTCAACTCGATTTGCAGCTGCTGTGCACCAACCGGGACCTGCCAATCCAGATGGCGGTGGGCAAGGGCGCCACGGATTTCACCCTGGATACCGCGGCACCAGTCAAGGCTGTCCGCGTACTCACCGGTCCGACGCGACCCAGAACGGCCTTCCGCCCCGGAGAGACGACCTGGCGGCTGATCAGTCACCTGTCGCTGAACTATCTTTCCCTGGTGGACGAGGACAGCGCAGGCGGCGCCCAGGCCCTGCGCCAGCTCCTCGAACTGTACGTGGACGCCAGGGATCCGCTGGCACGCCACGTGGAGGGCGTGATGTCGATCGACGCCCGCCCCACGGTACAGCGCATGCCGATCCGTGGCCCGATCTCGTTCGGCAACGGGCTGGAACTCCGGCTCCGGCTGGACGAGGACTCGTTCACCGGGGTTGGCTGCTTCCTCCTGGGCGCGGTACTTGACCGTTTCTTCGCCAAGTACGTTTCCCTCAACAGTTTCACTCGAACCGTGGTGGAGTCCGCCCAGCGGGGCGAGATCGTGCGCTGGCCGGCGCGCGCGGGCATGAGGATGACGCTGTGAAACTGCCCGATCACCTGGCGCGCGCGCCCGAGCGATACTCGTTGTTTGCTGCCCTGCGCGTGCTGGAGGCGCTGTCGCCGGAGCGGCCCAGGTTGGGGCGCAGTCGTCGTCCCACCGAGGATCCGGTACGGCTCGCGCAGGTCCCGTCGCTGCGTTTCGCTCCCGGCGAGATCACCCACGTGGACGCGGGGGATGTCCCCCGGGTCCACGGCGAAGGTTTCGGCCTGCTGGGGCCGAACGGGCCGCTGCCCCTGCATCTCACCGAGTACGCTGACGAACGCCGGCGGCTGCACCAGGATCCGGGGTTTGCCGATTTCCTCAACCTGTTCCATCACCGGCTGGCGTCGCTGTTCTATCGGGCCTGGGCGGATGCCGCGCCGGCCGTGGAAGGGGATCGCCGGGACAGCCGTTTCTTCTGGTACCTCGGCTCCCTCATGGGTCTGGGTACCCCTGGTCTACAGGGTCGTGACACGGTCGGTGACCGGGCCAAGCTCCATCGGGTCGGCCGCTTCGCCAGCCAGATCCGTTCCCAGGAAGGACTGGAAGATATCCTGGAGGATCATTTCGGACTGCCAGTCGCCATTGAACCCTTCCGTCCCGCCTGGCTTGACATACCGCCGGACGAACGCCTGTGCCTTGGACGCGGCAACCCCGTGGGACGCCTTGGACGGGATACCAACGTCGGGAGGCGTTCCTGGCAGTGCCAGTTTGGCTTCCGGATCGTCATGCGGGAGCTGTCGAAACAGGACTACGAGCGTTTTCTGCCCGGACAGCGCGGACTCGCGGAACTGGCGGACCTGGTACGGGCCTACCTGGGCGATGAGTTGCAGTGGGACGTGGAACTGCATCTGCAGCCCCGGCAGGCTCCGCCGCTGCGGCTTTCCCGGGGGTTGCGGCTGGGTATGTCCACCTGGCTTGGCCGTCGGCGCCGGGACCGGGCGCGAGCCCATATCCGTCATCCACACGCACAAGCGCGGCGGGCCGCAGCGCGGCAGCCGTCCCCGTCCACCGGTCAGGGAGATTAGGATCGTGGCAGACATCAGCCGTACCGCTCTGTTCGGAAAACTGACCGGCCTGAGCTACCAGGCCATCGAGAGTGCAACCACATTCTGCCGCATGCGTGGCAACCCGTATGTGGAACTGGTGCACTGGCTGCACCAGTTGTTGCAGCAGAACGACTCCGACCTGATCCGCATCGTCCGGCACTTCGAGCTCGACGCCGCCCGGCTGGCCCAGGATCTGACCCGGGCGCTTGATGCGCTGCCGCGTGGGGCCACCTCCGTCACCGATCTCTCATCGCACGTTGAGGATGCCGTGGAGCGTGGCTGGGTCTGGGCCACGCTACGGTTCGGGGAGCGACGGGTCCGCAGCGGCCACCTGTTGGTGGGACTGCTCAAGACCACCGGACTGCGCAACGTCCTGCCGAACATCTCCGCCGAGTTCGGCAAGATCCGGGTCGACACGCTGGTCGAGCAGTGGGATTCGATCGTCGGCGATTCGCCCGAGCAGCATCAGGCCGGTGGCGACGCCGCGCCGGCAGAGGATGCCGCAGGCGAGGGTGCGGTGCCGCCGGCGGAGATGGGCAAGCAGGAAGCGTTGCGGCGGTTCACGGTCGACATGACCCAGCAGGCGCGGAACGGCGAGATCGATCCGGTGATCGGCCGCGACGAGGAGATCCGGCAGATGGTGGATATCCTCATGCGCCGGCGGCAGAACAACCCCATCCTCACCGGCGAGGCAGGCGTGGGCAAGACCGCGGTGGTGGAGGGCTTCGCCGCCCGGATCGCCAGTGGCGACGTGCCGCCGCCGCTGAAGGAGGTGAGCCTGCGCGCACTGGATGTGGGTCTCCTGCAGGCGGGCGCCAGTGTCAAGGGCGAGTTCGAGAACCGCCTGCGCCAGGTGATCGAGGAGGTGCAGTCCTCGGAGAAGCCCATCATCCTGTTCATCGACGAGGCGCATACCCTGGTGGGGGCCGGCGGTGCGGCAGGGACGGGTGATGCAGCCAACCTGCTCAAGCCGGCCCTGGCCCGGGGGACGCTCCGCACCATCGGTGCCACCACCTGGACGGAGTACAAGAAGTACATTGAGAAGGACCCGGCCCTGACCCGGCGCTTCCAGGCGGTGCAGGTGCCCGAACCAAGCGAGGAGAAGGCCGTCGCCATGATGCGCAGGCTGGCCTCCGTGCTGGAAAAACACCACCGCGTACTGGTGCGCGATGAAGCCCTGACCGCGGCGGTACAGCTCTCGCATCGTTACATCCCCGCCCGGCAGCTGCCGGACAAGGCGGTCAGCTTGCTGGATACGGCCTGTGCGAGGGTGGCGATATCGCAGCACGGCGTGCCGGCGGAAGTGGAGGATTGCCGTCGCCGGATCGAGATTCTGGAAACGGAGGCGGAAATCATCGAGCGCGAGCGGGCGGTCGGCCTGCCGGTGGAGGGTCGCGACGAGTCCGTGGCCGAGGAGTTGCGGGGCGAACGCGAGCGCCTCGTCGGACTCGAGGAGAACTGGGCGCGGGAGAAGAAGCTGGTGGACGCCATACTCGACCTGCGTGCCCGGCTGCGGGAGCAGACCGGCTCTGCCGACTCGCCAACCGTGGAGGAAACAACCGGTGCCGATTCACAGGCCGCGGAGGAGTCGGCGCCGCGCGCCGGCGAGCAGCCCGCTGCGGGGGATGCTGCCGCCGACGAGGCCGGCGACGGCGCGCCCGCGGCGCTGGACGTGCCCGCGGCGCTGGAGGAACTCGGACGCCTGCAGCAGGAACTCGACGAACTGCAGGGTGAGACGCCGCTTATCCTGCCCAGTGCCGACGCGCAGGCAGTGGCCGCCGTCGTGGCTGACTGGACCGGTATCCCCGTCGGTCGCATGGTCAAGGACGAGGTCACCACCGTGCTCAACCTGGCGGAAGGACTGGCGGACCGGGTCAAGGGCCAGGACCACGCCCTGGAGATGATCGCCCGCCGGGTACAGACCTCCCGTGCGAATCTGGACAACCCCTCCAAACCGGTGGGGGTGTTCATGCTGGCGGGGCCGTCCGGTGTCGGCAAGACGGAGACGGCGCTCACGCTTGCGGAGGCGCTGTACGGCGGCGAGCAGAACATCATCACCATCAACATGAGCGAGTTCCAGGAAGCCCATACCGTCTCCACGCTCAAGGGAGCCCCCCCGGGGTACGTGGGGTACGGGGAGGGTGGTGTGCTGACCGAGGCCGTGCGGCGGCGCCCCTACAGCGTGGTGCTCCTGGATGAAGTGGAGAAGGCGCATCCGGATGTTCACGAGATCTTCTTCCAGGTGTTCGACAAGGGGGTGATGGAGGATGGCGAGGGCCGCCTGATCGACTTCAAGAATACGCTGATCATCCTCACCACAAATGTCGGCACGGATCTCATCATGCAGGCCTGTGACAGCGGGCGGCGGCGTCCTGACATGGAGGGTCTGACCAAGGGCCTGCGGGAACCGTTGCTGCAGGTGTTTCCCCCGGCGTTGCTGGGCCGCATCGTTACAGTTCCCTACTATCCCCTCGGAGACGACATGCTCCGGGATATCATCCGCCTGCAGCTGGGGCGTGTGGGCAAGCGGGTGGAGGAGAACCACGGGGTGCCGTTCAGCTACGACGACTCGGTCCCCGACCTCATCCTGGAACGCTGCACCGAGCTGGAGAGCGGCGGGCGGATGATCGATGCGATCCTGACCAATTCCCTGTTGCCGGTTCTGAGCCGCGAGTTCCTGACCCGGCTTGTGGATCACCGGCCGGTGGAACGGGTACACGTCAGCGTGGAGGATTCAGAGTTCGCTTATTCTTTCGATGCCTGAGCGGGGCGTGGTGGCGACGGCGCTTCGCTTGACGGTACCCGATGGGTGAGAGAACCTTGAAGCAGCCGCATTTCCCGGCCTTATGGCACAGGGCTGCGAAGATACTTCACTTCATAGGGTGTCGCCTGACTGATATGGCTAGAGCGCGAATGGTAGATGTGGATTACTACAGTTTCCGCCAGTTGCTGAAGCAGGCTGCGGATCGTGGCGGCCGCATCGAGAAGCGCGACACTGAACGCTGGAATGCCTACGTGAAGGAACACAACATCAACGAGACCGGCGCCCGTGCGATCGCGGCCACCCGATTCGACGCCCCCACCTCGGTCATCATCGATCTCGGGGGGGAGCGTGATGGGCTGTATGTCTATTCCGACATGGAAGAAGGTTGCCTGCATCTGGTCTACGGCGACTGATGGGCCTCCGGTTCCCGGAACTCCCGCGCCGGCGTCGCGCCATTCGCCGCATTGCTGTTCGATGACGGAACGGAGTTGGAGTGATTCATGCCACTCACGCTGACGGTGATCAATGAAGCCTCGTCCCGGCTTGCGGACCGTGTCAGCCACAGCTGGCACGACAAGGGTGGCACCGTGGGCCGGGCGGACAACAACGACTGGACCCTGCCGGATCCCAACATGGAGATCTCGCGCTGTCATGCCCGGATTCGCTGCCAGGATGGGCGATACTATCTGGAAGACACCAGTGCCAACGGCATCCTGCTGGCGGACGGCGTCAGCCGTCTTGATCCCGCCGAACCCTATCCGCTCGAGGATGGTGCCGAGTTCCTGATTGGCGACTATCGTATCCGCGCCCGTATTGCTCAGGAAGATCCTTCGCCGCCGCCCGTGGCGGAAGCCCCGCCTCCCCCGGAGGTCGGCGAGGGCCAGGTGGTGGACCCGCTGGAACTGCTGGGCGGTGCAGTGGAGCAATCCGGGGAGCCCCCCTCGCCGGCGGCCAGCGAATCGTACCTGAACGAGCACTTCGAGCCACCCCGGTTCCGGGAGGACCCCCCGGCGCCCCGTCCAGCCGGCGAACAGGGACCGGCCGAAGCGCAGGATTCCTCCCCCCTGCTGCCCGAGGACTGGTGGCGGGATTCCCCGGCGCAGCCTGCCACCAACCCCTCCCCGGCTGCCCCGGATCCGGTGGAGCAACCGCCGGCGGCGGAGCCCCCGGGGGTGCCCGAACCGCCCCGCACTCCGCCGCAGCCGCCGCAACCCGGGCAGCCGGATCCGGTCGCCTCTCCCGGAGCAGAGCAGCCGCCGGCCAGACCATCCCCCGGCGGGCGTGGCAGCAGGCCATCCCCCACGCCGGGAGGTGCGGAAGCGCCGCAATCGACGGCGACCGGATCGGGGGTGCCCGATGCGGCACTGCGCCAGCTGCTGGCCGGCGCCGGCCTTGACCCGGACCAGGTCCCCGCTGACAAGGCCGAGGAAGTGGGGCGGATCCTCAATGTCGCTGTCCAGGGCGTGATGGACTTGCTGCGGGCCCGAATGGAGATCAAGAACGAGTTCCGCATGTCCGTCACCCTGATCCAGGCGCGCGAAAACAACCCGCTGAAGTTCTCCACCAGCACGGAGGACGCCATCCACAATCTGATGGTCAAGCACAATCCGGATTACCTGCCCGCCGTGGAGGCATTCGAATCCGGTTTCGAGGATCTGCGCTTTCACCAGCTGGCCATGCTGGCGGGAATGCGCAGCGGCTTTTTCGAGATGCTGAGGCAGCTGGACCCGGAGAACCTGGAGCCGCGGTTCGCCGACGGCGGCGAACGTTCCATGCTCGGCCGCATGACCGGACCCAAGTACTGGGAGAAGTACAAGGCACTGTTTTCGGAGATCAACCGGGACACGGAGGGGTATTTCAACCGGCTCTTCGGTGAGGCGTTCAGCGAGGCCTACGAGAAGGAAATGCAGAGGCTCAAGGCGCAATCCGCGCACAAGGGGCGGTAGCGAGGGCTGCCCGGGCCGCCTGGGCCGGGCAAGAATTCCGGAAACAGAGAACCAGAGAGAGGTGACACTGCCATGAACGGGCGGCGATGGAATTGCACGGCAGTGACCGGCGGCATGCTGGCACTGGCCGCGGCCGTGCTGCTGACGGCCTGCGCGTCGGGGTCCGATTCGCGACCGGATGCGGTGGACGGTCGCATCGAGGTGTTGCCGGGACTCAATCCCAACCTGGAGGGACGACCATCCCCGGTGTACGTCCGGGTGTATCAGCTGCGGGATCGGGACACGTTCATGGACGCCTCCCTGCAGGAACTGGTCCACCGGGATACAGAGACCCTGGGCGGTGCCCTGCTCAGCCGTGACTCGTTCGAGCTGTGCCCGGTGGAAATGGAGGACGACGAGACCCTCAACGGCGGTATTCCATGTCAGGGGGAAGAGCTGGAGGTCACGCTGGACGGC
>SLLM01000389.1 GCA_007134055.1 Ectothiorhodospiraceae bacterium
AACAGACCCGGGCCGTCATTGACCAGGCACGGCGGGCAGGATTCGGTTCTGTCAGCCTGGACCTCATCTACGGCCTGCCGCTGCAGTCGGTAAGCACCTTTGATGCCACCCTGGATCAGGTGCTCGCCATCCGTCCGGACCGGCTGTCGGTCTACAACTACGCTCACCTGCCGGCGCGGGTCAAGGCGCAACGCCTGATCCGTGCCGAGGATCTGCCTGCCCCCGGGGAGAAACTGGCGATCCTTGCCCGGACCGCCGAGCGATTGACCGCCGCCGGCTATCGAACGATCGGCATGGACCACTTCGCACTGCCCGACAGTGACATGTGCCGGGCGATGGACGCCGGCACTCTGCAGCGCAATTTCCAGGGCTATTCCACCCACGCCGACTGCGATCTGATCGGGGCCGGTGTTACCGCCATAGGCAAGGTCGGGCACAGCTTCAGTCAGAACGTCAAGCACCTCAAGTCATACTACGAGACCCTGGATCGGGGTTCACTGCCGGTCGAGAGGGGATATTGCCTGGATTTCGACGACCGCCTGCGGGCCGCGGTGATCAACGCGGTGATGTGTCGGCCATGGGTGGACTACGGGGAGATCGAGAGATGGTTCGAGATCGAATTCGGGGAGTACTTCGCAGATGAACTGGCCGCCCTGGGGCCGCTGGAACGGGACGGCCTGGTGACGCGGGAAGCGAACGGCCTGCGGATCCATCCCCGGGGCAGGATGCTGTTGCGAAACGTGGCCATGGTGTTCGACCGTTACCTGCAGGCTCAGGCGCCGCCGGTGGAGTATTCCCGTACCGTATGAGCGCGGTGCGGCCGGCGGATCAGATACCTGCGTTGCGCTTCAGCGGGTTGGGGTTGCCGGTCAACTCGCGCAACGCGGTGATCTGCAGGAGCTGTATCTCGCGCCCGGAAGCGGAGATCCAGCCCTGGTCCACGAACCGTTTGAAAAGGCGGCTCATGGTCTCCGGGGCGAGACCAAGATAATTGCTCAGATCGTGGCGCGACATCGGTAGCCGGAAACGCGTGGGTGAGAGGCCGCGGCGGGCGAAACGATCCCCGAGGCTCATCAGCAGTATTGCCAGACGTTGCTCCGCCGTTCGCCGGGCAAGGGCCTGCAGCATCTCGTGTTCGTTGAAGATCTCCTTGCTCATGATGCGCAGGAGCTGGTGCTGCAGTCCCGGGATGGCGCTTGAGAGTTGTTCCAGTTCGGTGAACGGAATCTCGCAAAGGGAGGTGGTTTCCAGTGCTTCCGCGGTGGATGGATGACTGCCGAAACTGATCGCGTCCAGGCCAAGAAGCTCACCCGGTAGATGAAAGGCGGTGATCTGCTCCTCGCCATCCTCCGAGAGGGTGGTGCTCTTGAGGGAACCCGTGCGGACTGCGTACAGCGACCCGAACGCGGCCCCGGTGCGATACAGGGTGTCTCCACGCGCCAGCGGACGCCGGCGCTGCACGACCCGTTCGAGCGCCTCGATGTCCGGTCCCTCGAGCGCCACCGGAAGGCAGAGCTCACTGAGCCCGCAGGTGCTGCAGGCTTCCCGGATTTCCCGCAGCCGGATGCGGGGGCCCGTGTTAGGCGACGTGAAAGCCATATTCAGTTTCCCTACCGTGCTTCCGGTTTAATGGATCGCCCGGGAGCGCAGTATAACGCAGGACCGCTGGCCTGTAGAGAATTGCGGTCATCAGGGGGCCGGTACCTTCGTGACTGCGAAGTCTTGCACTTCAGTCTTGTCCGTCACTGCGTTGCAATACAAGAGTGGAGAAAAAAGGCACGCAGGGCAAACGTATGATATTGCAGTTCCGGTTGCGGCCCGCGCGAATGTGGCGCGATGAGTCCCCGGGAAGCGCTTTCCGGAATCAGGGCAGGGTGTCGGCAGCCCGGGTGAGGCCGGTCGCGGACAGTATGAAGCGGACGATTCCCTCGGGAGCGTTGAGGTCCAGAACGGGAAGGCCGGTGTGGATCTCGGCGGGAGTGTCCGTGGCGATACCAAGGATGTGTGGGTCGGTCGCCGCCAGAAGGGGGCGTCCGAGCAGTGGGCGATGAACCTCCAGCTTCGGGATCTGGCCGTCACGGAACCCCTCCACCAGTATCAGGTCGCAGGCCTGCCAGTCGATTCGCCGCAGTTCCTCCTGAAGCACCGGATCGCGTTCTGCCGGTCGCTCAACCATCAGGGCGAACCGCCGACCGGACGTCAACAGTACCTGGTCCGCGCCGGCCTTGCGCAGCCGGAAGCTGTCCTTGCCCGGATGATCGACGTCGAACCTGTGATGGGCATGCTTGACCAGCGCCACCCGGATCCCCGCGCTCCTCAGCAACGGAATCACGGCTGTCAGTAGCGTGGTCTTGCCGGCACCGCTCCAGCCGGCAATCGCGAGAACCGGGGGCATGGCCTGCGCCCCGGCCGCCGGGCGTATGCCGGATTCAAGGGAAGGGTCGGTTGCATTCGTCATCAGGCAGGGTATCCAGATCTTGCGGAACCGGTCGATCACCGCCAGGGCACGGGGGGAGTGTAGCAGGATCCGGGCCGGGTACGCGGGGACTGGCTCCACGGGAACGACGCCGCGTCGCTGCGCAGGGCCCGGGAAATGTCGCGCCGCCACCCCCGGGAAGAGGGGCGTTTACGCGATCTGTCCGGAAATCCCTGTCCGGTATCGCCGGGAATCTGCTATCTTGCCGTGGTGCGGGGCATTCCGCCCAGCGAACCATCCGCCGAGTGAATCAGGGGATTTGCCATGGTAGACGACCTTCCCTCCGGCGCCGCCGAAGTCGCGGAGGATTTCCCGGAAATCTGGGATGCCTACGGCCGTCTGGGTGCGGCCTGTGCCGAGGCGGGACCACTGGATGAGCGAGAGCGGCGGCTGGTGAAACTTGCCTTCGCCATGGGCGCGGCGAGTGAAGGAGCCACGCATTCCCACGTCCGGCGGGCGCTGGACGAAGGGATCTCCGTGGATGAACTGCGCCATGTCGCCATGCTTGCCGTGCCCACCCTGGGGTTCCCCCGGGCCGTGGCCGCGCTGACATGGGTCGACGATGTCCTTGACGAGGACGAAGACGAGGAACTTGATGACGATGCGGAGGGGGACGACGACTGAGTCCCCTCCGGGCGACCGTGCCTTACAGTGGCCACGGATGCCTGGCGAAGGCGACGGCGTAGATGTAGAAGAACATCGTGAGGGCGCCAATGAACGCACCCAGGCGGATCAGCCGGGTGCGGCCTCGCTTCAGGGCGACGGTACCAAGCACGATATAGGCTGCGAGCCCCATGATCTTTGCCAGCAGCCAGCCCTGGGTCAGCGGGTTGAGGCTGATCAGGAACAGCATGATGATGGCGCTCGCCAGCAGAATGGTATCGACGACATGCGGTACCACCCGTACCCAGCGCTTGTTCAGGAGGTGCGGCCAGCCCAGCATCCAGACGCCGCGCAGGGTGAACAGGGTGATGGTCAGCAATGCTGCCGTCGAGTGTATGTTCTTGACCAGAAAGTAATCCATTCTCTGAATCCCGGTTGTTTCGGATCCGCTTCCGCAAGCAGGTCTCGCGCCTGCGCGACGGTTCAATGCGGCAGTGGGTCACCTTGCCCGAGCACAAGCGGCGCCGGCAGTGGTGAGCCGTCCAGGTGAACCGCGCCATTGCGCAGGGCCAGCCTGCCCTGGGCAAACCAGCGCACCGCGAGCGGGTAAATCCGGTGTTCCTCGGCCTGCACCCGCGCCGCCAGAGTCTCTTCCGTGTCCTGCTGCCCGACCGGTACCCGTGCCTGCAGCACGATCGGTCCGGCGTCGAGATCCGGCGTCACGAAATGGACGCTGCAGCCGTGCTGTGAATCGCCCTGCTCCAGCACCCGCCGGTGCGTGTGCAGGCCCCGGTAGGCGGGCAGCAGGGACGGATGGATATTGAGCATGCGTCCCTGGTACCGGAGTACGAAATCCGGCGTGAGGATGCGCATGAACCCTGCCAGGACGAGCAGGTCAGTGCCATGGCTGTCGATGGCCTGCGCAAGTGCGGCATCGTACTCGTCGCGGCTGCCATACTGCTTGTGGGAAAGCGCCAGTGACGGTATACGTGCGTCCGTCGCCCGCTGCAGTCCGTGGGCATCGTCACGGTTGCTGATCACGGCCTGCAGGCGGATGGGCAGTTCGCCGCGGGCCTGCTGATCGATGAGCGTCTGCAGGTTCGAGCCGTTGCCGGAAATCAGCACTGTCACCCTGCACCCGGCCTTCATCACGAGCCCTCGAGCACGATCGCCGGATCATCGCTGCCTCGTTGGTTGATCGTACCGATTGGCCATGCCTGCTCGCCGGAGCTGGCCAGGCCCTGCAGGGCGCGCTCTGCATCCGCCTCCGCAACGATCACGATCATGCCGACACCGCAGTTGAACGTCCGGACCATCTCCGCGTCCGATACGTTGCCCGCCTCCTGCAGCCAGGAGAACACCGCCGGCCAGGTCCAGCTGTCGGTATCGATCCGGGCCTGTACGGCGGCCGGCAGGACGCGGGGAATATTCTCGGTCAGGCCGCCTCCGGTAATGTGGGCCATGCCGCGAATCGGGACACGGGCGAGCAATTCGCGGATCGCCCGGGCGTAGATCCGGGTCGGCGCCATCAGCGCGTCCTCCGGGAGAACGCCGTCCAGGCGGGTGTCCGGGGCGGAAGGGGAGAGGTCGAGAATCCGCCGGATCAGCGAATAGCCGTTGGAGTGGGGGCCACTGGAGCCGAGCGCGATTATCCGGTCTCCGGGGCCAATGCGGGTGCCGTCGATAATGGCATCGCGTTCGACGACACCGACACAGAAGCCGGCGAGATCGTAGTCACCGGCTGCATACATGCCCGGCATCTCTGCTGTCTCACCGCCGATCAGTGCGGCCCCGGCCTGTTCGCATCCGCGAGCGATCCCCTCCACGACCCGCGTTGCCACGTCTACATCCAGGTGGCCGGTGGCATAGTAGTCGAGGAAATAGAGTGGCTCGGCGCCGCAGACCAGAATGTCGTTCACGCACATCGCGACCAGGTCGATTCCGATTCCGTCGTGCTTGCCGGTCGTGATCGCGAGCCGGAGCTTGGTGCCCACGCCGTCGGTGGCCGACACCAGTACCGGGCGCCGGTACCGGTCCACCGGAACCTCGAACAACCCTCCGAACCCGCCGATGCTGCCCAGCACCCCGGGGCGATGGGTCCGGCCGACTGCCGGTCGTATGCGTTCCACCAGGGCGTTGCCCGCGTCGATGTCGACTCCGGCATCGCGGTAGCTCAGCTCCGGGGGACGGGAAGTACTCTTGCTGGTCAAGCGGCTCTCCTCCGATGGGCGGATCCGGGACCCGGACGCCACCTGAAGCGGCGGGGCGCGGTCCCCGGGTCATCCTGGTATGGTCCCCCGCGGCCGGGATTGCCGGATGTGGGGGTCGCGTCGCCACGGGGGCGGCGTGTCCTGGCGCCACCCGGCAGCATGGTCGCGGGCAGTATAACGAAGGCCTGAAGCGGTTTCATCGGCACGGCTTCCGGCGCGCGACGCCCGGCATGCATCCGCGTGGTGGTCCGGGTACCATGCCGGGTATTCCGACGTGGATTGCGTCCGTTCCTGGAGACTCCCGACATGTGTCTGCTCCGGTCATTTCTTGCCTTGTCCCTGTGTTTCCTTTTCGCCGGTGGCGCAAGTGCCCAGACCGCCGTGCCCGGCCTCTACGAGGCCCGGGTGGCGGTGGGGTCGCAGGCGGACGGCGACCGCTCCCGCGCCACGCGCGAAGGCATGGAGCAGGTGCTGACGCGGATGACGGGGTTGCCCGAGGTGACCGAGGAGTCGGGGATTGCCGATCTGCTGGGGGACGCGGAGCGGTACGTTCATCAGTACGGTTACGAGGATGTAGTCGATGACGACCACGAAACCGGGCTCGAACTGCTGCTCCAGTTTGATGGTTCGACCTTGCAGCGTACCCTCTCGGAGCTCGAGGTGCCGGTCTGGGTGGAAGCGGACCGGCCGCGGGTGCTGATCTGGCTTGCCGTGGACCGGAACGGCGAGCGGGAGCTGGTGGGGGGTGATACCGGGCCGGACATCCAGGAGATGATCCGGCATGGTGCGCGGCAACACGGGCTGCCGGTATTGCTGCCGCTGCAGGATCTGGAGGATCGGGGGCAGCTGAGCTCCTCCGACGTCTGGGGCGGCTTCCGCGGCCCCATCCTGGAAGCGTCCGAACGCTACCGGGCGGAGGTTGTGCTGGCCGGACGGGTCGCCCAGCGGGGGGAGGGGTACGAAGCACGCTGGTTGCTGTTCCGCAACGATGGGGTGGATGAGTGGAGCGAGAGCGGTGAGCAGCTCGAAGCGGTCGCCCATTCCGGACCTGCCGGGGCTGCCCGGCGACTCGCCCGGGATATGGCCCGACTGCCCGGGCAGAGGATTGTCGGCGACGTCACCCTGCAGGTGGACGGCGTGGAGACGCTGGAAGGATTCGGCTATGTGCGCCGTCTGCTTGACGATACCCGCGGTGTAAGCGACGTGGAAGTGCTCCAGGTGTACGGGGAAACGCTGTACATGCGGATTCAGCTGGAGGGAGACAGCGACCGGCTGATACGCGACCTGGAACGGGGAGGCCGCCTGCAACAGCTCTCCCCCGGCTCGATGGCATCGCCGGCCGCGGAGCGGCCGGCGGTGGACATGGGATTCCGGCTGGAAGGGTAGTGACCAGCTGCCGGTACTGCGCCGCAGCCCCTGCGCATGGAAGCTACCAGGAGTAGCCGTCGCTGATCATGTAGGCCTGGTCGAAGCGCCGCCGATCCCCCGGTGGATTGTTGTCGTAGTCGACAATGACCTCGGCCGTGCCGGTCAATCCCAGGACCAGGGGAAAGCGCAGCCCGGTCCGGGTCTGCACCAGTAGTTCTTCGGCCCGTTCAAGGTTGACCAGCCCTTCCTGGTTGTGGAAGAGCCGCAGGGTTCGGCCGATGAGACGTTCCTCGTAGTCAACGGCCCAGCGTGCGGCGGGATTCGATTCGTTGGCGTCTTCGTAGAAGTCCTGGTGGACGTGGCTGATACCGAGCTCCGCGGAGAGGATGCGTCGGGACGTATCGAAGAACTGGTAACCGAAACCGGCGCCGACGCTGGTGCGCAGGCGTAGATCCTTGAACCGGTCCCGTAGGAGGGAGACGTTACTGTTGGCGTATACCCGCTCCGAGAGGAAGTGATCGTAGCGGGCGGTGACGGATGCCCTGTCCCGGGAAAGCTCGCCGTCATCCTTGGCCTGGTTCACCTCACCGGCGGCACGGAAGCGGTTGACGTTGGTCCGGGCCTCGAAGTCGCCGGTGGCATGGTAGGCCTCGGTACGGGTGTTGCCCCGGGTCATGCTGCCGCCAGCGGCAATGTTGCCGGTCGTACGTACCCGATCCCGTGGTGGTGTGGCCTCCGTGGTAATCTCGGTGACCGCCTCCAGCATGAAGATGACCGGCGTGTCCAGACGCGGGGAAAGCATGCGCAGGTGTTGCG
>SLLM01000246.1 GCA_007134055.1 Ectothiorhodospiraceae bacterium
CGCAGCCCGCCCGAGGCGCCGCCATAGCTGACGAAGGCGCAGGGCTTGTAGTTCCACTCAACGTAGACGTAATCCAGGGCATTGATCAGCGACGGCGGCGCCGAGTAGTTGTACTCCGGGGTAACGAACACGTAGGCATCCGCGGCGGCAACGCTGCGGGACCAGGCCCGAGTGTGTTCGTGCTCGTACTCCCGCAAGCGCGGATGCCGCGGTTCGTTGTACACCGGGAGATTGAAATCGGCCAGGTCGATCAGGCTGCTTTCAAACGGGCCCTGCTCCCTGGCGAGGGCATGAAACCACTCGGCGACGGTGGGCCCGACGCGCCCGGGACGGGTGCTGGCGATAATCGTATGAAGTTTCAGGGTCATTGGTCGCAATCCTCAACTGACGCGATTGTGAAACAGCCGTGCCCCCCCAATCCCGCGGAACGCCAGGACCAGCCTGTTGCGATGAAGGCACCATCACCGACTGACAGGCCAGCGGCGTTCAGTGGTCGTCGACCTCCCGTCACGTGAGCGTAGTCGAGATACTCCGCCTTCGCGGGATGCCGTCTCGCCTCCCCGGAAATCCCGGTACTGTTGCCGGCATCGACGTCCCGCCGTGGGCCAGGGGCGAGTTCGTTCCATCCAGTGGCGTAGCGCCCACTCTCGCGCTAGCGTTACGGGGAAACACGCCTCAAGGGGCCCGGTCCATGGAGAACCGACCTCGCTTCGAATGGTTGTGCGGCGCACTGAGACAGTCAGCGCGTTCCCGGCGCGGCCGCCCGGACAATACAACCCCCCATAAACAGTGCAGCGGCCTGATGGGCGGCATCGTCCAACAGGGATTCCCCCGCCATGCTGCGTACAGCGAAGGAACACTTCACTGCCGAGGCGCAAGATAAACGAAATCATGGGAGGATCGGGCATGAGAAAGCAGCTTTCCACCTCGCCAGCGGCATGGCTATCCAGCTCACCAATTCCTGTTTCAACTCCGGCATCGGTCTTGTCGGCGTTCAAGCCTGGCACGGCTAAAGTGGTAACGTTCACGGGGCCCCACAAGCTGTATCGTGCTGCCGGCTGGGACTCGACACGAGGTGGAATGGCCTCCGCGTATGGAAGCTGGTGGGCGGATGAGATGGAGCTTGTCAAGCTCAGTCAGGAAATAGACATGTTTGAGAACTGGCTTCCTGAGGAATTGCTGCGAAGGGCTTTGCCCGCGCAATATCGCGGCGCAACCGCGCTCTGTGAGGACTGGAATGACATGCGGGAAATGTTCAAACTCGTGCTGCCGCCGCAGGAGGAAATTACGGGCCTGGTAGGCGTGGCTGCCGCTCAACCACAGAAGTCGACACTCGATCCGAAATCCAGAAAGACTCCAATGTTGCAGGGAGGTGCTGAACAGGTCTTTTTCAAGAAAACCAGAACGTTGAACTCAATCAATCCATTGTGGGTTTACCCCGATCGGCTCTGGTGAGGGATTTCGCCGGTCAGTCGTGCGCCCGCGCGGCAGCGGATTGGCAAGTCGCCGATGATGGTTCTGGTCGGCGATCACCGATGTGGGCAGAGCGGGCGACTTCGCGTTCTACTTCGTCAGCATCGCGGTGGGCAGTGTCGGGGTTGCAGTGACCCTGATGTACTGCGTGCGCACCGGTGTTCATCGATCTCGTGTCCTTCACATCTCAAGACCTGACCACCGGCTGATCCAAACAGCGAACAAAAGGACCTTGGTCCATGGACAAGCGCAGACGCCTGAAGCCGATCAACCCCGAGCCTCACCGGTTCACTCTGTCGCCCCGCCGTCATCCCACGAATACAAAACCCTTAATATAGCGTGCGGCACTCTGATGGGCGGCATAGTCCAACAGGCATTTTACCGCCATGCCGCGCACGGCGAAGAAATCAGGATTTCCTTAGAGGCTGGGCGCTATGAGTCTTAGAGTGTTGCCATCTAACCATCAGCTGCAGCGGAGCAAATTTCGCTGCGCTACATTCGCCCGCTGAGCTGGGCGCTGAGCGGGTGTGATGTCATGCGGGGGATGGGCACGCACCGCCGCTCCTGAACCTGGAGGAGAGTATGCCAATTGGGGACGTAGAGGCGTTGTGGTGCTATCCAGTCAAATCGATGCAGGGGGTGGAGTTTGACGTAGCCACTCTGACGGAACGCGGTCTGATTGGGGATCGGGCGTACGCAATCTTCGACAAGGAAACCGGATGCGTCGCAAGTGCCAAGCACCCCCGGAAGTGGGGCCGGGTTCTACCCCACCGGGGGAAGTCCAAGGGCTTTCTAGAAGCGTCCGTAAAATCGGGGTCGAACCCCTCGCCCTGAACCACTTCGAGACCCTGTGGGCCCGACAGAATGCCCATCGCCTGTACCGGAAACAGAACGATCCCGTCAGCGCCGCGCGCATTACGCCAACACAGATCGGGATCCCTCGCCTGGTCGCGCAGGGCACGAGTGACGCAGAGATTGCCTCGGCGCTGGGCATCAGCGCGCATACCGCGCACCGGCATGTGGCCAGCATCCTCTTGCGCCTGGACGCCCCGACCCGCGCCGCGGCGGCGACACAGGCGGTGTTCGCCGGCCTCATTCGGTTGTCCCCGTTTGCGCCCATGGCCTCGACAGGCCATTCCACGAATTGCGCCTCATGGCCTGTCTGGGCGATGCGCTGGTTCTGCCTTCGTCGGTAGTCTCGGGTTCAACGGCTTCCGATTCGACCGAAACCGCTGACCTGAAACCATCGACGTACGTCCTGACCACCGCACGACGCAAGCAGGAGGTGCAGCATGATACTTGTCACAGGTGCAACAGGAACCATCGGCTCCGGGCTGCTGCGGGAACTGGTCAACCACGGCGCCCCCGTGCGCGCAGCCGTTCACGTGCAGCCACTGGACCTTGACGGCGTGGAGACCTGCACCATCGATTATGACCGTCCCGAGACACTGCCCCCGGCGCTGAACGGGATCGACACCCTGTTCCTGCTATCGCGGGAGGTAGCCCACGAGAAGGCCATGGTGGACGCCGCCAGCGAGGCTGGGGTCAGCCGGGTGGTCTACATTTCATCCTTCAGCGCTGACACCGACACCTTCATCGTCGGCCAGTTGCACCGGGACATCGAGCTCCGCATTCAGAACAGCGGTATGACCTGGACCTTTCTGCGCCCCAATTACCTGATGCAGAACTTCATCACCCTCATGGGCGATGACATCCGAAACGAGGACGCCTTTTACGACTCCATCGGCGACGCCCGTGTCAGTCGCATCGACGCACGCGATGTCAGCCAGGTCGCCGCGCGGGTGTTGACCGGCTCGGGGTACGGGAACCAGGCCTATGATCTCAGTGGCCCCGAGGCGATCACCCACCACCATGCGGCGGAGGCGTTCTCCGAAGCCCTGGGACGACGCATCCGGTACGTGGAACTTGACGACGACAGCTTCCGCCGCCGGCTGATCTCCCAGGGGGTGCCCGAGTACTTCGCCGGTTTTCTCGAAGACGTCAACCGGCGCAACCGCAATGGCGAAACCCTGGACGATACGGTTACTGACAACGTCCGGCAGATTCTGGGGCGACAACCGACACCGTTCTCCCGGTTCTGTCGGGAGTACGCCACGGTTCTTGGAAGACGATGAGGCTGAGCACCTCAGCCGGATGTACCGCCAACACGCCCGATTACAACAGGTGGCATTTCGTCCCGAACCACGAAAAGCTGCGCGAGTGGGTCGAAGACGCCCGCGCCGATCCGGAAACCATCGTGCTGGCCTGGGTGGGGATGGAACTAAGGGGTCGGTCCATAGCGCTTCCTCCTCGCCCGGGCGTCCGCCCAGGTGGAGAGGTAGAGGCCGATGAGCAGCAGTAATGCGCCCACTGCGTGATAGGTGTACAGCCGCTCCCCCAGGAAGGTGATGGACAGCGCGGCGGAGAACACCGGAAGCAGGTAGATGAACATGGCCGCGCGGTTGGAACCCATGGCCGTGACCCCGTAGTTCCACCCCAGGTAGGAGCCGAGGGAGGGGAATATCCCCACGTAGAGAATGGCCAGTATCACCTCGCGGCTCGGGGTGAACGGCTGGCGCAGCAGGAACCATTCAATCACGTAGAACGCAAGGGTGATCGGCAGCGCCATGGCGATCAGGGCGGTGAGCAGGACCAGCGGATCGAGCCGGATCTGGAAGCGCTGAAGAAGGACGGTGTAGATCGCCCAGGACATGACGGCGGTAATCATCAGCAGGTCGCCGGGGCGGAACTGCAGTCCCAGCAGCACCGACAGCCGCCCCTCGGTGATGATCATCACCACGCCCGGCATGGCCACCAGCAGTCCGAGCAACTGGTTGCGGGAGAGCCGGCTTCCCAGTGCCACGTACGCCATGATGCCGATGCCGATGGGCATCAGCGCGTTGATTAGTGAGATATTGATGGCCGTGGTGGTGTGCGCGGCGATGTAGAGCAGGGTGTTGAACATCGTGGTGCTCAGGAACGCGAGCACGAACAGTTTGCCCCAGTTCGCCCGCAGCGTGGGGGCGGATTGCTGGATCCGTGGCAGCGCGAATGGCAAGATCACCAGGAAGGCGACCACCCAGCGCCAGAAGGACAGCGCCATTGGCGGTATCAGCTCGATGACGCCGCGCCCTACCACCGCGTTGCCGGCCCAGAACAGTGAGGCCAACATCAGAGCCAGGGCGGCGAGCAGGGGGATGCGATGCTGCACGTACAGTCTCCAGTGTGAATGACGCTCCGATGCGCCCGCGCCGGGCCCACCGGGCGCCAATTCCAACACATTGGCCGTCGCGTGTCTCGCGGATGGCCATTGACGCCGCCGGCGGGACGGGCGAGGAGGGCATGGCACATGGGCGATTTCGAACAGCTGGATCCGTCCCTGCAGCAATTCCTGCGGGAGGTGGTGGAGCATGGTCAGGTCTGGGCATTGCGCGATGAGGGGGGCTGGGCTTTGACGGAATCGGAGGAGGCCGCCGGTGTCATGGTGCTCCCCGTCTGGTCGGCCGCGGAGGCTGCCGCCGCCGCCGCGACGGGCCCATGGGGAATCTACGCCGCCACGGCAATCACCCTGGACGAGTTCCTGGAGCTTTGGCTGCCGGGGCTGGAGGGAGACGGTGACCTGGTGGGCGTGAACTGGGACGAGGCCCTGGAGGGCATCGAGATTCCGCCACTGGAACTGCAGGCGGATCTGGAAGCCGTCATCGAGGCGGCCGACGAACAGGGCATCTGGGATGATCCCCCGCCGGGAGGAAACCATTGACGGCTGACCAGCATCCCGACCCGGTTGCCGTGGCGCGCTATTTCTTCGACATGCTGCCCCATGGATGCCGCCTGGGCATCGAGCTGGTCGGCGCCAGTCATGCCCGCGTCCAGGCGCGGCTTCCGTACCGCCGGGACCTGGTGGGGGATCCGGGCAGCGGGCACGTGCACGGCGGCGTGCTTACCACGTTGATCGATCAGGCCAGCGGCGTTGCCGCGGTCGTTGCCATACAGCCGCCGGAGGCGGTGGCCACCCTGGATCTGCGCGTGGACCACCTGCGGGCGGCGCGCCCGGGTGAGGCCCTGTACTGCAGTGCCGAATGCTACCGGGTTACCCGCAACGTTGCGTTCGTCCGCTGTACCGCCCATGACGGCGACGAGGAGCACCCCATCGCTGTCGGCATGGGCAGCTTCATGCGTACCGGCCGCCAGGTGGTGCCATGATCGACTTTCTCCGGCTGATCTCCGCTGCCCGGGCGCGCCAGGATTACGCCGCAGTGGTCCGGCTCTTTCCCCATGCCGAGTTCCTGGGCGTGGAGTTCGGGGAGGAGGATGAAGGGCTGGTATTCCGCCTGCCATTCAGCGACAACAACGTCGGCAACCGCTCGCTGCCGGCGCTGCATGGCGGCGTGATCGGAGCCTTTGCCGAACACGCCGCCATCATCCACCTGCTCTGGCACATGGAAAGTGCGGTGGTGCCACGGGTGGTGGATTTCTCCATCGACTACCTGCGACCGGGACGGGCGCACACGCTGTACGCGGCCTGCCGGGTGCTGCGCCAGGGGCAGCGCGTGGCCAACGCTTCCGTCGAGTGCTGGCAGCAGGATCGCTCCCGCGGGATCGCCATGGCGCGCGGCCATTTCCTGCTGACCCGGGAAGCGGACCTCAACCGCCGCCTGTCGCGGTCCGGCTGACAGGCGCCCGCGGCCGTTGACCGAGCGAACCGAATGCCGGATGGGGCGCGCAGGGGTGCCGTGGTTCATTCCCGTTCCTGTCGGGCCTGTTCGGCTTTCAGCCACAGGATACAGGCGGCAGGCACGTGCACCACCGCTGCGGCAACCAGGAAGACCAGCGGGAAATACAGGCCGGGGCTTGTCATGCCCACCACCCGCGCCGTCACCCAGCCGAAGGCAATCGCGGTGGCCACGAGAATCAACCGGGTATTGCGCAGGGCGCGGCCTGGCGGCAGCCGGCGCATCAATTCCCGGTGCACGTACCATACCGCCGCCCCGAACAGCACGAGCAGCAGGAACAGCACCAGATTGGCAACCTGTAAGTGGGAGAGCGACATGAGGCCAGTCTATCCGTTGCGGATTCAGCCGTTCTCCCGTACCCAATCCACCAGCAGTTCCACCCCGTCCATCACATTCGGGCAGTACGCCTGCAGGAACGCCAGGTCCAGCTCGTCGCTGTTGTCCGGTTCCTCGGCGGCGGCCAGGGCGCGGGCACCGTCAAAATCCACGTAGGCCATGCGAACCGAGAGCTCTTCCGCGGGCCGCCCGAAGGCGCTGCCCGGGAGCATGGCAACGCCGGTGTCTTCCAGGATACGGTCGCACAGCTCCATGCTGGTGTTGATGCCTCTGGCGCGGAATGCCTCCCGGTGGCGGCTGAAATCCGGAAACAGGTAGAACCCGCCCTTGGGCCGTGGCATGCCGCAGCCGGCGCCTTCCGTGAGCGTGTGCCAGCAGTGGTTGCCCAGTGCCCGTAGTATCCTGCGCGAGTGCTTCAGGTAGTTCTCGATTTCCAGGCCGCCGGAGAAGCCCCGCACGGCGGCATACTGGATGGGTGCTGCCGTTGACGTGAACGTTTCGCTGGCGACCACCGCCATGGAGTCCAGCAGCCAGCGCAGCCCCCGCGGCACGGCGAAGGTCCCCAGCCGCCAGCCGCCGGCGCCGCACCACTTGCTGAGTCCGCCGCTGATGATGGTGCCTTCCGGGTAGAAGCGGGCGGCGGATACGTGCTGGCCGCGGTGGTGCACGCCGCCGTAGATTTCGTCGGAGAGCAGCACGACCTTGTACCGCCGCGCGACGGCGGCGAGGTCCTTGAGTTCGTCGGCGGTGTAGGTGTCCCCCGTGGGGTTGTTCGGGTAGTTGAGGATCAGGATGCGCGGGCGCGTCGGGTCTCGCCGGCAGAGCTTCTCCAGCTCCTCCGGCATCAACCGCCAGTCGTTTTCTGCCCGTGTGTCCAGCCAGCGGATCTGCCGACCGATGATATGCGCCTGGGGCGCATAGGATACCCA
>SLLM01000015.1 GCA_007134055.1 Ectothiorhodospiraceae bacterium
CGCCATCGGCGCAGCCATGCGCAAGCTCGTGCATATCGCCTTCGGCGTGCTGAAGTCCTGCACACCCTACCAACCGCGCTCGAAGCAGGCTTGCCAGTGATACAACAAGACGGTATCTACAGGGGCCGTGCCCGCGGGTGGTCCGGTAGTCCGGTAGGGTGCGTTAGCCCGCAGGGCGTAACGCACCAACCCACCGCCACCTGCACGTCAATCCCGCCCGAATCCGGGCACATCCGGCGCGTCCCGACCAAGCCGGAACACCACCATGGCCGCGTCGGCGTGCATCGGCGACCCGAGGTCGGCTTCGAGCCGGGCCAGGCAGACGCCAGTATCCTCGATGGGCCGGATGCGGGAGCGGTTGGCGAGCCATTCATTGAGATCCCCGGCGCCTTCCCGAGGGCCGTCCAGGTGAAACACCAGGTAGTCGGCATCCACGGCGCCGGCGGCGACATCCGCCAGATGAACCATGTTGCGCATCCGGATGTTGTCCTGCCCCGGCCGATACTCGCCCGGCGGCCGGTCGGCACAGTACCCGCTGCGCATGCCGATCAGCACGCGCTGGCGATGCTCTTCCTGGTGGTAATGCAGGCGATTCCAGTACGACTCGAAGTACCAGGGTGCGAACACCAGCGTGACGCTCCCCGGAGGCAGTTCGGCAAGCCCGAGGTAAAACGCGGGCACGGGTCCACGGGGCATGTATTCGTTGTAGACGTTGCGCTCTGCTTCGTAATGAAACTGGTAGCCCAGATGGCCCGTGAACTGGTTGATCGGCTGGTGATAGATACCCGGCAGGGGCCCCAGCAGGTAGAGCAGACCAGGCAGCAGGCAGGCCGCGCCCACCCGCACGCCGGTGGGGAGTGGCCGCAGCAGGTAGAGAGACCCCATCGCCACCAGCAACAGCAGAAGGGGCAACAACGGGAGCACGTACCGACCGAAGATCATCCCGTAATGGATCCAGGCCGCACCGCTCGCGACCACGACTGCCACGCCGGTCACGACAACGGCTCCCAGGTAGCCCGCAACGGACGGCGAACGCCGGGACAGCACCACCGCCCCAAGGAGGACCAGCGCCACCCAGGCGGCTGCCACCACCGGCCGGGCAGACCCCACGAAGAGTTCCAGTGCATGCCAGACGGTGACCGTCGTGACGTGGTGGGCGCCGGCCTTGCCGCTCAGCGCCGCGAAATCGCCGTAGAGGGGCGGGCCAAGAACCAGCGCCAGGGGTACGAGGGTAACCAGCCCCAGCCGAGTGAGCCTCAGCAGCGGGATCCAGTCACGATAAGTCAGCGCGGACCATAGCCCCCGTGTCCCGAAGTAGACGAAGGGCGCGAGAGTGAACGCCAAGGTCACAGACAGTAGCCAAGCGGCAAGGGTGGTCGCGACAACGTAGGCCGCGGCCCAGCGTCTGCCGCCGCCCTGCCACCAGAACCAGAAGCCCAGCAGCGCAACCCAGGCAAGTACCACCGCCAGGGTATAGGGGCGGGCCACGCGGCTGAAATGGACCAGCAGCGGTGACACCGCAAGCAGCGCGCCGAGAAGCAGGCGCTCCGCCGGCGAGGTGAATGACCGCGTCAGCCAGGGGATGACCGGAATCATGAGCAGCCCGCCAAGCAACAGTGGTAGGCGCATGACCCACTCGTTCAACCCGCCGCCCCAGCGCAGCACGACATTGTAAAACGCGGTCAGGGGGATACTGTGGTCGGCATCCCCGAAGCGCGTGAGGATTCCCCGGAAGCCGGCATCCATGGCCTTGTGCAGCGCATGCCACTCATCGTCGAAGAGTACCTGCCCGGGTAGCTGCCAGAGTCGCAATGCGGCACCCAGGACCAGCACGGCGACCCAGCCGAGAAGCAGCAGTCCGGTGCTTCTGGAGAGGCTTGCTTGACGGGTGGCCGGCGTACGCAAGACGTGGACTCTCGGGGGTTTCTGGAACGCCGGCATCGCCCTGTCGTCGGAACACGCACCGGGCGACCAAGGCTAACACAATCCCGCCTGCGTAATGACCGCCCATCCTGGATTTCCGACCGGCCATTCCGATAATACCTGAACGGGTGGTAATTCTTGCCAGCGGGTGATAACAAGGCCGTGGCGTCCCCTTTTGGAGACGCCATTCCGTAACGAGCACACCAATCGGGAATTCGTCGGGGCGTCCGGGCGGACCACGGTTCGCGTGGGGAAGCACACGGTCGTACTCCAGGTCGCAATCCAGGGGGAAACAACAATGATGATCCAGAATTACTGGCTGACCGCACCAGCACTGATTGTCGCCGCGCTTGGCCTCGCGGCCTGCAACAGCTCCGGAGGCAGCAGCAGCAGCGGGGGCGGCAGTTCCACCAGCTCGATCAGTTCGGCGAACGAGGCGGAGCTGGCTGCTTTCGCCCACGAAATGGCGGATTTCGCCGCAGACTTCGCGGATGTCGGGGACGATTTCAACCCGGATGGGGGCCTTATGGGGGGGCTGTCGGCGCAGCAGGCGAGCGAGGAGCTTCGCCTCCGCACCCTTCACAATCTCGGTGATCCGGTGTCAGCCATGAACCAGACGATCGCCTGCGAGAGCGGCTCGATCAGCTATACGGAACTCGCTAACGGCTGGGAGGCCGAGTACGACAACTGTTCCTTTGGAGGGGCGTTCGGATTCTCCGCCAACGGGAAGGTTCGATGGACCGATACAGGGGCCAGGGGTGGCTACCCCACGAGCTTCCGTTTCACCACTCTCGGCACGACCCTGCGCCAGACCATGTCCTTCGATGGAGAGGCGTTCGAATTCCGGATGCGCGGCGAGATGGACGGCTTCGGGAATGCCTGGAACCACAACAGGTTCGAGATGAACCTGAGCGAGTTCTATTCCCGGGGCATCTGCAATGGCGAGACGGAGGAGTTCCGCGGCCGTTTTACGCCCTTCAACGTGCAAGCGAGCAATCCCGGCGGCGGTGGCGCCGAGATAACGGCCGAGGGCCGCATGGGATTCGCGGAGGGCGGCTCTTCCCTGCAGCTCTTCGACATCTCGACCCCGGTCCCGGTGTATTACTCCTCCCAGAATGACACTCGCCCCAACCCGGGCACGGTCCGGATCGACGCCGATGACGGCACCTACATGCAGGTGGACTACGAACAGGGCGGCGTCTGGCTCGATATCAACGGTGAGCGTAACTTCTACACCTGGCCGGAATTCGAGGCGAAGTATCTGGACGACGATTTCGACGACTGCCTCTGACGGAGCACGGCCGCGGGATACCCGGTCGGGCACCCACCCGGCCGGGACGCGGCGCTGACACGGCCCAGCGGTCTTGCATCAGCGCCAATCGAGCCCTACGCCCGGGCGTTCAGCGACGATGCGCCGCAACCCCCAGCGCAGCCTGCAGCCGGAGCGCATGTCATCGACACTCAGATACTCCCACAGACCGCGCTCCACCTCGGCCGGGGCTGCGCCAAGGCCGAAAAGGTCCGTACAGAAAGCGACCATCTCCTGTCTGTCCGGAAAATTCCAGTCACAGGGGTGCCAGGCATCCTCAATGAGGCGAAAACCGGCCTCGTAGACCTGTGCCGATGTCTTGTCGTCCAGGAAAACACCCTCGTGCCCCTCCGGGTTATGGCGATGCACGAACTCGTTGAGAAATCGCGCCTGCGGGCTATGCACGGCGACGTCGCAGATCACAAGGCGTCCGTCGGGGCGCAGCAGACGGAACGCCTCGCTGAAGAAGCGTCGCTTGTCTTTGGTGTGATGGAGTCCTGCCAAGCTCACAATCGCGTCGAGGAACTGATCCGGTAGCGGAATCGAGTGCATCGGCGCACGCAGGATGCCATCACCCTTCGCCCCGAGCCCCCCTTCGCCAAATGTGGCAACCTCTTCTACCGGATACAGATGCACACCTGCAGGGACACGATCGGCGAGGTATGCGCCGCCGGCGGGAATATCGGCAATGCGCTCGCCCTGACGCAGACGCAACGGCGCAAGCACAAGACCAAATTCCGCGTCACGGGCATCCGGACAGCGCCGCATTGCGCGATCGTAGCGACCGCCACGGGACCCGAAGATCTCCTGGTAATCCTGCATCACCTGTGGCGTTCCCGCCCGGCTAACTGATCATTGGGAAATGCTACTATCGCCAACGGCTGAACCCTGTTCAGGGTAACGCGAACCCTCCGAGGATATCAGGAATGCAGGAGAGGATCTTTCAGGCCCTCACCGTTGGCGACACTCCAGCGGCCCTACGCATGGCAAGACAATGGGTGGCCACCGAGCCGCATCGTGGCAGCAGCTGGCTCGTCCTGTCCGCGGTACTGGGCCGAATGGGGAGTTACCGGGAGGCGGAACAGGCCGCACAACGGGCCGCTGCGGCAGGCTCGGCGATAACCCGCGGGGTAAAGGGCGGCCGGCCGCGGGTTCTGACGCTGATAAGTCTCGAAAGTGCCTGGTGCGGATACCAGGCGGGACGGGGACTGAGTTTTCCGAACACGGCCGATGTCAATGACGGCCTTCACTCCTCGATGTCGGAGACCTTCATTGCCCTCGACGGCTCCCAAATCCCCTGGGAGACAATCAGGCGGGGCGGTCCCTTTGACGTTATCTTCAATGGCATCACCGTGGCAGAGCGTACCGAGGAATCATTGCGCCACGTATCAATGATTGCCAAGGAGCTCGGGCTGCCGATGATCAACGACCCGGGCCGAGTTGCGCGGACGACACGCACGGAGAATTCCCGGCAACTCGACAACCTGCCCGACGTCCGCTTTCCACAGACTGTGGCCGTCCCGTTGACAAGAAGAGGACGCGGTGCCTCCGAGGAACTTCTTTCGACCATCGAGCGCGAGGAATTTACCTACCCGCTCATCGTCCGCTGGTCGGGTTACCAGGGCGGAACGGGCATGGTCCGCTGTCTCGGCCCGGACGATGTTCGGCAGCTACGCTGGCCCCGTCACATCGACGAGGCTCTCATCATCGAGTACATCGAGACCCGGGCCGACGACGGCCACTATCGCAAGCTCCGGATCTTCTGCGTCGGGAAACAGCTGATTCCGCGTCACCTCCTGATCGGCGACGTGTGGATGCTCCATGTCACTGACTCGAGCGGGACGGCATACCGGAATGTCCCGGGGCCGGAGCGGGACGAGATTCTCGCATTCGACGCCGACTGGGAGGCCTGGGCGGGCCAACGCGCGGCTGCAGGCGCGCGCCAGGTGCGCGACGCCGTCGCGCTGGACTTTTTCGGCATCGACTGCAACGTACTGCCGGACGGGCGCCTCCTGGTCTTCGAGGCCAATCCTGCGATGAACCTGCAGGTGATCGATGCGCTCAGTGCCACTTCATCTGAGGAGAATCCGGTAAGGCGGATCAACACCCGGCGGACACTACAGATCGCTCGCGCCTTTGCCGACCTCGTCCGTGCGCGAAGCCGCTACTGACGCGCCGGTCGCGGACGCATACTACAGACGTCGCCGCAGCACCAACGCCAAGGTAAGCAGGAGCACCAGCACGGCGATAGAGCCGAGAAAGACGGGCTCCAGCAGAACCTCCCGCCCCGGCAGTTCGCCACGCTCGAGTTGGTCACCCATGCCATGGCCGATGATGGTAAAGGCCAGCGTACTGGGAACCAGGCCCACAACCGTTGTCCAGGTAAAGGTGGAAAGCCGGACCCCCAGCAGCGCCAGTGCGATGTTCACGGCGAAGAATGGGAACACGGGCACCAGCCTCAGCAGTAACAGATAACGCACCGGTGCTTGATAAAACGCACGCCGGATACGGGTGAAATACCCTTCAGACAGACGCATTGCCACATCGCGCAGGGAGCTGTTGATCACCGCCAGCGTCAGCACGGCTCCCAGGGTCGCTCCGCAGATGGCAAGCCCGGTGCCAAGGGTCGGCCCGAAGAGGTAGCCACCGGACAACGACATCACCGCCCCGCCGGGCAGTGCCAATACCACCACCAGCATGAAGACGACCACGTACGCCAACGCGGTCCGGACGAAGGCCGCCTCGGTGTGGGCCTGCAGGGAATGATGGTAGTCGAGAAGCACGCTGCCCGGCAGCATGCCCTGCCAGAGGCCGTAGCCGAAGGCTCCGGCACTGGCGAGCAGCAGCAGAAGAAGGGGTACACGGCGGGCAACCGTGATGTTCATAGCTGCCAGTAACCGTTACGTTGATAAAGACGCGAGCGGCGGAGGCCCGTGCGGTGGAGCAGGTGCTGCACAGAGACCTTGAGCACCCCAAGCCCGTAAATGACGCTCGCTCCCAGCCGGATGGAGGAGGCCTCCTCGAAATACCGGGTCGGGCAAGTCACCTCGGCAATGCCGTGGCCCTGCTCGATGATCTGCGAGAGCATCTGATTGTCGAAAAGGAAACCGTTGGCGTTGTTGTCCAGCGGCAGAGCCCGCAGGACGTCGGCAGAAAACGCCCGGTAGCCCGTATGGTACTCGGAGAGCTTGGCACCGGTGCAGAGATTCTGGAACGCTGTCAGGGCCTGGTTGGCCACGTACTTATAGAGCGGCATCCCGCCCCTTAGCGCGCCGTTCCCGAGGATGCGGGAGCCGAGCACCACCGGGTAGATCTCCTCGCCAATGATCGAGACCATCGCCGGAATCAGTCGCGGCGTGTATTGGTAATCGGGGTGAAGCATGATGACGATATCCGCACCGAGATCCAGCGCGGTGCGGTAGCAGGTCTTCTGGTTGGCGCCGTAACCCAGATTTCGCGGATGCTCGACGATATATGGCACGCCGAGCCGCCGGGCGACAGCCAGGGTATTGTCGTCACTGGCATCATCCACGAGGACGACGTCATCGACCATAGGGCGGGGGATCTCCGCCCATGTCCGCTCCAGCGTCCGACCCGCATTATAGGCGGGCAGCACGACGACCACTCTCTTGTTCGCGAACATCGCTCCCTGCCCGCTCCTCGCCTTCGCCCTTGCCCGCCGGTCTGCCGCATGCCAGAGCACGGGCAGCGCGACCACACTCGCCGGGTCAGCGCCGAAAAAGCACACGTATCTCCCGGGTTACCAGATCCCCCCTGTCGTAACGGGCGAGCAGTTCCTCCGGAGGTTCGAGGCTGGCCTCGTTGCGCTCTTCGCGGACCACCTCGAACCCGGCAGACGTCCCGAGCTGTACTACTTCATCGGCGGTGATACGGTTCAGCGAGCGGAATTCCCCGAGGAGGAACTGCTTGAATTCATTGAACTCCTGGAGCTGGAAGGCCATATCTTCCGCAACCCCGTGGACGTCGTCGGCGCGCACGGCCATAAGCGCGCGTTCCACTTCCTCATCGCTGTGAAGCAGGTGAACCCAGGGCTGCTTGATGAACGCCTCCAGGTGGGACCCGGGTGGCGAATAATACAGCGGATCGATCTGGATGAAAAAATGGCCACCGGGTGGCAGCAGCGCATGCAGATCCCGGAAGATGCCCGGGAGCAGGTCACGGTCGACGTGCTCGAATACCGACCAGCTCATGATGGCATCCACCGTAAACCGCTCAG
>SLLM01000183.1 GCA_007134055.1 Ectothiorhodospiraceae bacterium
CCGCAGCCTCCCCGCCGGTCTGCAATTCAAGTTCGGCAAGTTTCTCTCCGACATCGGATACATCAACCGGCAGCATCCCCACGACTGGGCTTTCGTCGACCGGCCGCTGGTCAACGAGGCCCTGTTCGGCGATCACGGCCTGCAGGAAAAGGGGGTACAGCTCTCCTGGCTGGCGCCGTTGCCCTTCTATGCCCGCTTCGGGATCGAGGTGCTGCAGGGTGAGAGCAGAGGCATCGCCAACCATGACGGCGGCGGCAATTTTACCGTGCTGGGGTACGGGGGCGACCCGGGCACCGGCGGCCCGGAGCGCCTGCGCTGGCGGGCGGAAAATGATCTAGACAGCAGCAGCGGCCCCCGCCTGTTCACGCTGTTCAGCAAGTTCTCACCCGATCTGGGCTACGACCACGCCATCCAGTTCGGCGTCTCCGGCGGTTTCGCGCGGACCTACCAGGACGTGGAGGAACACACCAGCGGTCGCCTGGAGACCTGGGATGGTGATGCCTGGTTTGCCGGTGCGGACGTGGTCTACAAGTACGACGCGGGGCGGCAATACGGCCATGGCAACTGGACCATCCAGACCGAGTACTTCTACCGCGAAATCGACGTCGACTACGCGAGCCGCGTGTTCAGTGACGGCTCGACCCTGGTCCCCACCGTCAGCGGTGGCGAGGATGACACGTTCTCCGGCAAGGCACGCCAGGACGGCGCCTACCTGCAGGCGGTATACGGAATCGCACCGCGCTGGAATGCCGGTCTGCGCGCCGAGGCACTGGGAATCACCAACCGCAGCCTGGAACCGGATCGCAGCAACAACCGCTTCGAGTCGTTCGACACCTCGTATCGCTACTCGGCGCAGCTGTCGTTTGCCCCCACGGAGTTCTCCCGTTTCCGGCTGCAGGCGAACTACGCGGACTACGCGGACGACAACGGCGACAGCCACGACCAGGTGACGGTCATGCTTCAGTACAGCATGAGCCTGGGCGTCCACGGCGCGCACGATTTCTGAACATTGCCAGTGGATTGCTGCCGAGCCACGAATCACCGTGCCTGGCCCTGAATACGGAGCGAAACATATGATCCGCCTGATAGTCACAACGCTGCTGCTGGTTGTCACCGGCACCGTCAACGCCCAGCTCAATGTGGTTGCGACCACTTCCAACATGGGCATGCTGGTCGACACCGTGGGCGGTCCACACGTTGCAACCCGCGTTCTCGCTCCACCGAACCGGGACACGCATTACCTGGACGTCCGCCCCAACATGATGACCGCACTGCGCGGCGCCGACCTCGTGGTTTCCGTCGGCGCCGAGCTGGAGATTGGCTGGCTGCCACCGGCCATCGACGGTGCCGCCAACCCCCGTCTGCAGCCGGGCAACAGCGGCTATTTCGAGGCCGCTGCCCAGGTGCAGCGCGTCCACAACCATGTGCATGCGGACCGCTCCCAGGGTGACGTCCATCCGCAGGGCAATCCCCATGTCTATCTGGACCCGGTTCGCATGGGCCGTATTGCGGTTACCCTGGCCGAACGCATGGCCGACCTGGATCCGGACAACGCCGGAACCTACCGGAGCAACGCCGCGCGTTTCCGCGACCAGGCGCAGCAACACGTGGCCCGCTGGCAGGAGCAGGCACACAACGCCCCGGGCGTGGTGCTCTATCACGAGGATGCCGATTACCTGCTCGAGCGCCTTGGTATCGCCGTGCTGGGCTTTCTCGAACCTGTTCCCGGCGTTCCCCCCACGGGATCCCACCTGCGGCGACTGGTGAACGAGCTCGATGGCCATGACGGCGTAATCATCCGCTATCCCTACCAATCGGAACGGCATACCGGCTTTCTCGCCGGGCGGCTAGGCTGGAAGGTCCACGAGCTGATGCCCGGCGTCGAGGTGGGCGGCGATGCCGACGACTACTTCGCCCTGCTGCAGCACTGGGTGGACACCATCGCGCGCTAGCGTCCACTCCCCCGCCCCGCCGCCAGCACGGTTCGCCAGCGTGGCGGCGGGGCGCGCGTGAGGCATCCCAACCCTGATCGAGTGGAAATCCCGTGGGACGACGCCTGCTGACCATAAGCAACCTCATTGCCGGCTACCGCGAACCGATGGTCGGCCCCGTGAGCCTGACAGTACGCGCCGGGGAACGACTGGGCATCACCGGCCCGAATGGCTGCGGTAAATCCACCCTGCTACGGGTGCTCGCCGGAGAGGCGCGGGCATTCGCTGGCCGGATTGCCTACGCGCCCGGGGTTCACGCCGTCTGTCAGGCACAGGACGGTCTCCGTACCGGAGAAATTCCACTGAATGTCATGGACTGCCTGCACCTGACCAGCGACTCGCCGCTGCCGCTACCCGAACGCCTGCGGGGCACCGAGCGGCAACGCCTTGATGCGCTGAGCGGTGGTCAGCGGCAATTGCTCGCCGTCTGGATGGCACTGTCGGCCCCGCGGCAGCTCCTGCTGCTGGACGAACCGACCAACAACATGGACCCGGCAGGCCGGGAGGACCTCATCCGGGCACTGACGGATCTGCCGGCGCATCGCGGCGCGCTCATCGTCAGCCATGAACAAGCTCTGCTGGAAGCGGTCTGCCAACGCATCGAAAACATCGGGGGCTAAGCGTGGAGTTGCTTGTCGACCCGCTGTTCCGCATCCCTTTCGTCACCGGCCTGTGCCTGTCACTGCTGTTGCCGCTGCTCGGCGCCTACCTGCGGCTGCGCGACGAGTGGCTCGCCGCGCTTGGCTTCGTTCACCTGGGTGGCGCCGGCGGCGTGATCGGCAGCGTGGTTCCATGGCCTCCCCTCGCCACGGCCCTGGGGGCAGCCGCACTGGGTGTGGGCCTTCGATCCACGCGCCGGCGCGCCGGTAATGACGGATACGCGGTGATGATCCTCGCCGGCTGGGCGGTGATGATCCTGGGCGCGAGCCTGGATCACACGGCGCGCGTCATGGGTCAGGCGCTGATTGATGGACAACTGTATTTCACCGGCAACGCGCATGTTGCCGCCGTCGCCACCTTCGCGCTCTGCCTGGGCGCGCTTCTGCCTGCGTTATCACGGCGACTGTTGCGGGCACGCCTGATGCCCGGATTCGATGCAGTCAACGGCAGCTCGGGCCGCCTCGACACGTTGCTGTTCACGGCGCTCACGGCCTTCGGTGTTACCCTTGCTGCCATGTCGGTGGGTGTCATGGCTGCCTTCGCGCTGACCTTCATTCCACCCTGGGTTGCATTCCGGGTAGCAATCTCCTGGCGTGGCGCCCTGGCGCTCGCCACGCTTGCCGGCGCCGTTGCCTTCACGGCGAGCTTCGTCGTGGCTCTGCTGGTGGATCTGCCGTTCGGCCCCACACTGGTCGCTGTACTGGTGCTGCTGGCCGCCCTGCGGGCGGTCCGTCGCCCGCCCGGCTGAGTGGCCCCGGGCGTCACCAACCGACAGATGCGTACCGGACCCTGCCGGTGATCACGCCTCCCGGAACCGCGGATCATCGTCGGCCGGACATTCACCGGGCGTTGGGGAAAAAGAGCTGCTGCCCTCGCAGCGCGTAACCGGCAATGGCCTCCTGGCCTTCATCCGACAGCAGCCACTCGTGCCATTTGCGGGCCTTGTCGTGCTTGAGATGGGGATGCCGGTCCGTGCTCAACGGGAGGCTGCCGTACTGGTTGAACATCGCTTCGTCGCCCTCGAATAGCAGTTCCAGGTTCTGGCGGTTGCCGAAAGCGATCCAGGTGGCGCGATCCACGTATACATAGGCGTCCATCGCGGCGGCGGTATTGAGGGTCGCCCCCATGCCGCTGCCCAGCTCCCGGTACCAGTGGCCGGCGGGCTCGATGCCCGCGTCCTTCCAGAGGCCGCGCTCGGCCCGGTGGGTGCCGCTGTCGTCGCCGCGGGAGGTAAACGGATGTTCGCCATCGGCGATTCGGCGAACGGCGTCCCGGACACTGTGCGCCCCGGCAACGCCGGCCGGATCCGGGGACGGGCCGACAAGGATGAAATCGTTGTACATGACGTCGCGCCGTTCCGCGGCGTACCCCTGCTCGACAAAGGCTTCCTCGCCGATCGTGTCGTGCACCAGGACGATGTCCGCATCCCCGCGGCGACCGATCTCGAAGGCCTGGCCGGTTCCCACGGCGACCACCCGCACATGGATACCCGTGGCCTCCCGGAATTTCGGGATGATGTGTCCGAACAGGCCGGACGCCTCGGTGGAAGTGGTGGATGCCAGGGTGATGTGCCCGCTGTCGCCGGCATGCACGGGAACAACGGCTGCCAGCAGTGCCGGGGCAAGGATCATGTTGCGCAGGAGTGCTTTCACGGTTGTCCTCCGATTCTGCCATTACCAGACCAGTTCCCCCTGCACGAAGGCGGCGGCCTCCCTGGTGCGGGGGCGTTCGAAAAAATCGTCAACCGGCGCACGTTCCACCAGGCGGCCGTTGACCAGGAAGATCACCTCGTCGGCAAGCCGCCGGGCCTGGCCGAGATCATGGGTGTTCATGACAATGCGGACCCCGTCGGCGTGGAAAGTCCGGACCGCCTCCTCCACCGCCCGGATGGCCGCCGGATCCAGGGCGGAGGTCGGTTCGTCCATGAACAGGATCTCCGGCCGCAGGGCCCAGGCACGGGCCAGTGCCAGGCGCTGCTGTTCGCCACCGGAGAGCACCCGTGCCGGACGCTGGGCGATCGCCTGCAGGCCAAAGTGCTCGATGGCCTCGTCCGCCCGCCGCCGGCACTCGCTGCCGGCTACCCCCTGCACGGAAAGGGCGTAGCGCACGTTGGCCAGCGCCGAGCGGCGGAGCATCACCGGGCGCTGGAACACCATGGCCTGCCGCCGGCGTACGGTCTCCGGCGTCGCACCGGCGCCCGCCCAGCGCACGCTGCCAGCAGTGGGCTGCAGCAGCCCGTGACAGATCCGCATCAGCAGGCTCTTGCCGGCGCCGTTGGGCCCCATGATCATGGTCTTGCCGTCGCGCTCCAGCCGCAGATCCAGTGGCTGGAGCAGCGTCTGGTCGCGGTGGCGAAAGGTCACGCCACGCAGTTCCAGTGGCAGCAGCGACGGTGTTGCCGCCTGACTCATCCCAGCCGCCTCCTGGCTGTCTCACCGATGACGTAGGCAAGGCCGTTCACCGTGGCCACCAGCAGCAGCAGGATAATGCCAAGGCCGAGGGCAAGCGCCAGGTTCCCCATGCTGGTCTCCAGTGCAATGGCTGTGGTCATCACCCGGGTTACGCCGGAGATGTTGCCACCAACGATCAGCACCGCCCCAACTTCCGCGCTGGCACGGCCGAAACCGGCGAGCACGACCGTTACCAGGCTGAAACGCGCGTCCCAGAGCAGCGTCGGAATGGCACGGAGCCGGGTCACTCCCAGGGACTGCAGCTGTTCGCGATACTCCTCCCAGAGCTCCTCGATCACCTGGCGCGAGAGGGCCGCGACGATGGGCAGAATCAGCACCATCTGGGCGATGACCATCGCCGTGGGCGTGAACAGCAGCCCGAATTCGCCCAGGGGACCGGCACGGGAGAGGAGCAGGTAGACCATCAGGCCCGCCACCACTGGTGGCAGGCCCATCAGCGCGTTCAGGAAAACGATCACTGCGCCGCGCCCAGGGAACCGCCACAGCGCGATGGCCGCACCCAGGGGAAGCGCGATTGCACTGGCGAGCAGGACCGCCGTGAGGGAGACCTGCAGGGAAAGCGTCACGATCCCGACCAGGACCGGATCCATCTCCACGATCAGCCGGAACGCTGCCAGAAATGCGTTTTCCATGCATCACTTCAGAATGCCATCTTGTTGATGGCATTCTGTTCATTCTTGTCGCACCATGCACGATCCACTGAAAAATATGCATGCCAATGACACGTAACGACGACCAGCGACTCTCTCCCTACCTGACGACAGCAGAGGTTGCCGCCCATCTGCGGATGAAGGAACGGAAGGTCTACGACCTGGTGCGACAGGGGTTGATCCCCTGCACCCGGGCAACCGGCAAACTGCTCTTTCCTCGCGACAGCATCGATCTGTGGGTGATGAGTCACCTGAAGGGTGACCAGGCGCCCAGGGATCCGATACCGCCAGTGCTGGCGGGAAGTCACGATCCGTTACTGGACTGGGCGGTCCGGGAGGCGGGCTGCGATCTCGCCTTCCTGTGCAACGGCAGTGGGGACGGTGTGCAGCGGCTGCTCCGTGACGAGGCGATGATTGCGGGCCTGCACGTGATCGACCCGGGCACGGGCGCCTATAATTCTCCGGAACAGCTCGGGCTCGCTGCCATGCGGGACGTGGTCATCATCCACTGGGCGCGCCGCAGCCAGGGCCTGCTGCTGCAGCCCGGCAACCCGGCCGGAATCCATGGTCTGGAGGACCTGCCCTCGACCGGCGTCCGGGTGGCCCACCGCCAGCGGGCGGCCGGGACCGACACGCTGTTCCACTGGCTTCTCGAACAACGGGGCATCGATGCAGCGGTGTTGCGTTTCACCCCCCATCCATCGCTGAGCGAGGACGACCTCGCCCTCTCAATCCGCGAGGGAGAAGCGGATGCCGGCCTGGCGGTGGAAGCGGCCGCCCGCCGCCACGGGCTTGATTTCATACCATTGCACGAAGAGTCCTTCGACCTGGCCATGCGCCGCCGCGTCTACTTCGAGCCCCGGGTGCAGAGACTGCTCGCCTTCGCGCACAGCGATCGCCTGCGCAGCCGTGCCGAGGCAATGGGCGGCTATGACATGGCCGAGTTCGGATCGGTAGTGTACAACGCCTGATCCGAAGACCAACGCGTCATCCATCGGGAGCGGGCGGACAGATCCGGCCGCTGGGCGCATTGGCAATGCTATGATCCGGTGAGATCCACCTGCCGGCGCTGAACATGATCCGACCGCACCCGCACCGCAGTCTGCGCGCCCCGCGAGCGCCCGCCTCAAGCCGGCACGCGGGGCTACTCCGCCCACGGACCGCGGCATGCGCCACCACCCTGGCCCTATGCTGGGCGGCGTTCTACCCGGCACCCGTCCATACCGCTGATACCCCCCACGCGGTGCCATCCATTCGCCATGCAGTGAACGTAATCTGCGACAACCCGACAGCCAGCCTTGAGGAAATGGCGGATCTGCTTATTGCCGGCAGCCGGGATGGCAGCGAGGAGACGCTCATGATCCGCGGCGTGGAAGCGGGATGGGACCGCCACTTCCCCCTGCCCCACGGTGGCGCGTTCCGTGCCCGGATGATCGCGCCGGGTGACCGGGTACGCCGCCTCACCGTCGAGTACTGGTCGCCGGACGGCGATGCCGGACTGCGGCCGCGTTTTGCCGCCATTGCCGGTCCGGACTGCCGTATCCGGCAGGGGCGCCGCCTCGTGTACGAATCCGGCGAGCCCCAGGCCGTTGCCATCGAGTATCTGGACGAAACGTTCCAGACCACGGGGGCAAGCGA
>SLLM01000329.1 GCA_007134055.1 Ectothiorhodospiraceae bacterium
ATTCCGGGTACGGAAGCGCCGGGTTCGCCGGAGAAGAACATGATCTCCAGCCCGAAGCTGCGCGGGTCGACGCCTTCCTCCCGGGCGACCTCGGCGAGCCGGAGCGCGTAGGATGGGGTACCGTAGAACGCCCGCGGCCGCATGATGCCCAACCACTGCACCGCGCGACTGGTCATTCCCGGAGCGCCGGCACCGAAGGGGAATGCTTTGCAGCCCAGGCGCTCCGCGCCCATGAGAGCGCCCCACGACCCCATGTAGAGGCTGAAGATCGCGGCGATGAATACCGTGTCCCCCGGACGCAGACCCATCGCCCACATGATGCGGGCGTGATTGTTGGCGATGGTCTGCCAGTCGCGGCGGCCGATGCCGAACGCGGTCGGCCGGCCGGTCGTTCCGGACGTGCCGTGGATGTGATGGACCTCGTCGTCGGCAATGCACAGGTAATCGCCGAAAGGCGGGTGCTCGGCCTGCGCTGTTCGCAAGTCCTGCTTGGTGATGACCGGGACACGCTGGAAGTCCTCCAGTGTCCGGATGTCTCCGGGCTCGAGGCCCGCCTCGCCCCACTTGCGGCGGTAGAACGGAGCGTGTTCCCAGGCGTACTGCATCACGTCCCGGATGCGCGCCAGTATCGCCTGTTCGCGTTCTTCCGGGTCCATGGTCTCGCGCCGGGGGAACCAGTACCGGTCGCTGTCGGCCGGGAAATAGCCATCGTCATATTCCGGTGGAAATCGCCATGCTTCCATCTCGGCTCCTCCTCAATGGTGGTTGGCCATCCCCTGGCTGTCCTGTTCCGGTTACGCACTGGCGCCGGCCCCGCCGGTGACGGGCGAGCGCCACGCGGTGTCGTCCGGCGGCGCAAACGTCTAGCGCGCGCCCCGGGCCGTGACCAGCTCCCGGAAGGAATTCACGATTTCCTCGGGCGGGGTGTCCTGGAGAAGGATCTTCTGCACGCCCATATCCTGGAGTCTGGCCACGTCCTCATCGGGAATCACGCCACCGCCGGATACGATGATGTCGTCGGCACCCTCCCGCTTGAGGGCTTCCAGAATTCGCGGGAAGATCGTCATGTGGGCGCCGGAGAGGATACTGACACCCAGGATGTCGACGTCCTCCTGGATGGCGGCATTCACCACTTCGTCCGGCGTGCGGTGCAATCCCGAATAGATCACGTCCATTCCGGCGTCCCGCAGCGCCCGGGCGACGATTTTCACGCCCCGGTCGTGACCGTCCAGGCCGACCTTCGCAAGCAATACCCGGATGACCTTCTGATCGTTGCTCATTGCGTCATTCCTCCTCGAATCGGCAGGCCAAGGCGGATGTCCGGCCCCCGGTCATCAAACTTCATGCCCTTCGCAGCCGCAGGCTAGCCCGTCAGCCGCTGACGCCGGCTGCGGGTCAGTTCATCCTGCAGCCAACCCGCCGCATCCTCCACGTGAGCCCGGGCGAGCCGTTCCGCCCGGTCCGGCTCCCCGGCCAGAATCGCATCGAGGATGGCGGCGTGCTCCTCCCAGATGCGGGCCTGGTTTCCGGTGTCGTCGATGATGGCGATCATGACCCTGCGGATGTGATTCCAGCGTGGCGCCATTGCGTCCATGAGGACGCGGTTGTCCGCCATTTCATAGACCAGCTGGTGAAAATCGATGTCGGCCCCGATCAGCATCGCCACGTCGCCGGCATCCAGGGCCGAGTGCCCTTCCCGGAGAATGCGTTTGCCCCGGGCACGTTGTTCCGGCGTGGAACGCGTGGCAGCCTTGCCGGCTGCCACCATGTCGATGCCGCTGCGGAACTCGTACAGCTCGCCCACCATGGCCGCATCCAGTGGCGCGACCTTGACGCCGCGGCGACCTGCGTTACAGACGAACCCCTCGGCCTTCAGCCGCTGCAAGGCCTGTCCCACGGGCAGTCGGGATACGTCCATGCGTTCCGCGATCTCCTCCTGGGCGAGCCGTTCACCCGGACGCAGTGTCCCTTCGCAGATGGCATTGAGAATCGCGGTGTATACCAGTCGGGGCAGAGGTTTGGGTGTATCGATTCGATCCATCGTGCAGCTCCCTGATCGCGTCCGTATCGAATTCGGTATACAGAATACGTTAATTCCGGGGTGTTCAACAGTCAATCCTGCATGCAGGTCCGCCGGGCTCAGAACAGGAAGTTCAGGTGCAGATGGGTGCTGCCGACACGCTCTCCGGTGAATCGCTCCCGGTCACCGTCCTCGTTGTCGAAGCTGGTACGCAGGCGGGTGAACAGCTGACGATAGCTGAGTTCCACCTCCAGCCGCTGGCTTACCGGCATCAGGACCCCGATCTGGAAACCCAGGCCACCGCTATAGGCGCGGTCACGCTCTCCCTGATCCCAGTTCTGACTCGCGAACACCAGGCTGCCGCCGGCCATGAGCTTGAAGAAGTCATTCAGCGGATGGAAAACATCGGCGGTCAATGTGCTCGCCAGCAGGCGGGAGTCTTCCGCACGGAAGGTTCCCAGGGAGCCGTAGAACCGGTGCCGCTCCCCGCGCCAGCCCAGTCGCACCTCGCCGCCGGACGCCCGCTCGGTACCCGAGCTGCGGCTGCCGTCCACTTCGGTGCTGGATTCCAGTGCAAAGCGGGCGACCCCCCCGCCGAGGAACCAGGAGCCATCCCTGTCCTGGGCCTGAACCTGGGCGGGCAGCAGCAGGACGGCCGCCACCAACGCCGGCAGCAGAAATCGCGGGGCTGGATGAGTGGCTGGATTCGCTGTCATGTCCCGTGTGACTCGCAAACGGCTGCCGCTGCTCAACGGAAGCGGAAATTCACTCCCGCGTGTATGGCGCGCTGGTTCCGGCCTTCCACCGTACCACCGGTGGTGCCGTCGTCGAACCGTTCCTCGAAATCCGTCCACAGGAAACGGTACCCGATCTCCACCTGGACAACATCGGTGACCTCGATGAGGCCGCCCGCCCGCAGCCCCGCCACCGGCCCCGTCAGCCGGTTGCCACGGCGCTGGAAGTCACCTTCCCCGCCGAAGGGATCATGCGCCCGCCAGCGCAGGGTGCCATAGCCTGCGGCGATTCCCAGATAGCCGCTGAACAGGCCTCCCCCCGATATGACGTAGTCCAGGTAGGCCGTGACCGTCCAGGTCTCCGCTTCGTCGTAGCGTACCCGGAGCAGGTCGAGGCCGTAGCGCGCCGGGCGCCCGTAGCGGCCCGCCCGCACCAGCAGGCCGTCATCCAGGCTGGTGGTGCTGTTCCCGGCGCCATCGTCCACCGAGAAACGCGCCTGGGAAGTGGCTCCGGCGAAGCCTGCGAACCAGCGCTTCTCCTGTTCCAGCGCAGCCGGCCTGTCATCGGCCCATGCCGCCGTGGTCACGGCCAGCAGCAGGCCGAGCAGCAGTGGAACGGTATATCGGTGCAAGGACAAAGGTTGCTCCCGTGCAGGCATGGGCGGATGGCTGACCGGTCGGGGCGGCCCCTACCGGAACGGTAGCAACATGGCATGGCGTGATGGAATTGGGAAGGGTGAAAGCACCCCGATAGCAGTCTGGCTGTCGGGGTGCGGACAGGTGCACGGCTTCAGCGGCAGCGGCCCTGGCGCCGATGGCCCGGTGGACAATGCCTGGGCCGGTCGCTGCGGTGGTAGTGGAAATGGTAGTGGGTCTGCGCCCCGCGGTGGTACCGCCCCTTTCCGTGCCGAGGAGGCGAGTGATGGGTGAAGCGCCGCGGCGGCGGAGCATGGTAGTGGCGGCGCGGTGGCTTGTGATAGCGCTTCTTCACCGGGCCCGTGTGGTAGTGACGGTGAACCGTGGTCCCCCGGTAGTCCCGGGTCGCGAGGCCCGCACCGGTGAGTCCGCCCAGGGCTCCGCCGACCAGGGCCCCGTCGCGCCCTCCGAACTCGGCACCCAGGTAGCTGCCCACCGCGCCGCCGATGGCGCCGCCTACCAGGGCACGTTCGCTGAGGCGATCCGCCATCGCGGCGCCAGGGGCCAGGAAAATGAGGGCCAGCAGGCCCGACAGGATCCGTCTCATGACTGCATGCCTTCTGTCGCCAAACGGTGGAACCATTGTGGTGCGGTGAAGCTGAACCGGAGCTGAAGGCGTGTGCACGGGTCGGACATCGGGTCGGATCACGGGTCGGTGGTGGGGATGTGACCGAGGCGGCCGGCGCGGTTCGCGGCCTGGAACCGGCGTATGGCCTCGAGGCTTTCCAGGGCACAGTTGTCCCGTATTACGGGTGCCGGGTCCCGCGGTTCCCCGCCCATCAGCAGCACGTGGCAATGGAGTTCGGAGCGCAGGCGGGGATGATCACCCATGGGGAGAATCATGAGTTCAGCCTCTCCAGCCGCGCCATCCGTCCGGGCGGCTTCCAGTTCACCCTCCACCACGCAGGCAGCACACTGGAACGCGGGAGGCACGTCCAGGCCCAGGTCCGCAACCCGGCATGGGCGTGCGGGGGAAAGTAGAGCTCGCAGCCTGGGGCAATATCCTCGGGAGCGAGGTAGTCCATGAAGATGAAGGGTCCGACCCTGCGGCAGTGGTGTCGCGGTAGAATCCGGCGGATACGGATTCCATCGACGAGATGCTGCGGGCGGGCCCGGATGATGCTCATCACTGGCGCTCCGTTGCTGCCTGGACGGATGTCCGAACCATAGCCCAGTGTCGGTCGGGACACGCACTGGCCATCCGCGGGGCTCAGGTTCCCGTCCCTTGCGCCGATACATGCAATGCGGAGATTGGCGCGTGGTGTCCGGCGGTCTCCGCGCCGGGGCGCCGAGGTGCGGTGGCGCCAGGTACTGACGAGAGGCCGGAGGATTGTCGTGCAACGAGGGTGGAGCATTCGGGCATCCCGGTTCCGTGGATGCGGCGTCGCACTTGTCGCGGCCATGCTGCTGTCGGGCTGCGGTGTCTTCACGTACCAGGCGGACCGGGATGGGTACGCGCAGTCCCGGTGCGATGGCGTCCCGGAGAATGCGACCCGCTTGCGCAAGGCGGTCGCGGTAACCGAGTTCCGGCTTGCGCCTGGAGCAGGGGCTGACGATCTCTGGGACGTGGGCAGGCTGTTCGCGGAGCGGGTGGCGGACGCGTTGGAGCAGTCGGGGCGGGTACACCTGCGGGAGCCATCCGCGCCGCCGTTGCCGCGGCCGGGACGGGAGACTGCGACGCCGGTCCGTGCAACGGGCGCAGCCAGCGCCGCGCAGGTCGTCATCAGTGGAGAATTGCAGGATCTTTCGATCCGGGATCCGGCCGTGGATCTGCCGTGGTTCGGTGCCCGGCGTCTGGTAACCACCCAGCGCCGCCGGCTGGTTGTCCAGCTCGAGGTCTACGATGCGCATACGGGCAGCCTGCTTGGCAGGCACCTCCACGAGGGCGACGTAGGTGGCGACAACCGGCACCGGGGCGGCCGCCTCGGACACGGTTTCTGGTCATCCCGGTATGGTGGTGCAATGGCGGCGGCGGCGGACGAACTGACCGGTGATGCCCTCGCTACCCTTCGCTGCCTGCCGCTGGAGGCCCCGGTGCGACACGTGGACGGCGAACGCGTCGTGATCGAGGCGGGGGAATACGCGGGACTGCAGACGGGCGACGAGTTGCTGGTGCTCTCTACCCATGCCCGGCGGCCGGGCGACCCTGTCGAGCCGCTCGTTGATGCATGGCCGCTGGGCGGCGCCAGGGTCGATCGGGTTTCCGGCGGTCACGCGGTGCTGTTGCTGGATCCGGACGCCATGGGAGTCATCCGGATCGGCGACCGCGTCAGGGCCTGGTAGCGGAATCCTCGGCTTCGTGGTGCACGATCCCGTCGTCGTTCCGACCTGTCGCGACGGGGGTCTTCCCTGTACCATCGGCGGCAGAGAGGAAATCCAGTCCTGGCATGGCCGTGGGGCCCGTGGATGAGTGATCGTGAGACCCATGCGATAACGATTGGCGGTGTGCACCGGGCGCTGCCCCTGTTTTCGGTGAAGCCCGGGTTGCGCATCGCCGTGCTCAACATTCTTGGCGACACGGAGCTCGTGGAGGCAGCGGCCGCGGCGCTTGACAGGGAGCTGACCGCGCTTGCGTACGATTTCATGGTGACGCCGGAAGCCAAGAGCATTCCCCTGGCGCAGGCTCTGTCGGTACGGGCCGGGCGACGCTACGCGGTGCTGCGCAAGAGCTACAAGCCCTACATGGGCGACGCCCTGCGCACTGAGACCACATCGATTACCACGGGTACCACCCAGTCCCTGTACCTGGATGAGAAGGATCGCTCGCTGGTGACCGGCCGTCGCGTCCTGCTGCTGGACGATGTGGTCAGTACCGGTTCCACGCTGGCGGGCATGCGTGCGCTCATGGAGAAGGCGGGGGCCCAGGTCGCGGGTGTCGCCGCGATCTGTACCGAGGGTGACGGCGTGGAGCCAGGGATCATCGCGCTGGCGCACCTTCCGTTATTCGGGGACTGAGGCGCTGCCGGCGCACCCGCTCCGCCCCCAGTGCTCCCGGAAGCTTACGATCGGCCAGTTCCTGGCGGTTGCGATGCGGCGCAATTGCGGATCGGGGTCTACCGCTACCGGCCGGGTGACGTGCTCCAGTAACGGCAGATCGTTGTGGGAGTCGCTGTAGAAGTGGCTGCCTGCAAGCGTTTCGTCGTGCTCCGCCAGCCACTGCCGTAACGCCTGTACCTTGCCTTCCCGGAACGTCGGGACCCCGACGAATCGCCCGGTGTAGCGCCCTTGCAACCTTTCCGGGCGGGTCGCCAGCAGGTGCTCGACGCCCAGAAGACGGGCGATGGGCGCGGTGATGAAGGCATTGGTGGCGGTGATGATCATGACCGTGTCGCCGCTGCCGATGTGGTGGCGAATGCGCTCCTCGCCGGCGGGCAGCACGATGGGGCGGATCTCCTCTTCGAGGAAACGGGAACGCCAGTGCTCGAGTTCGGCGGCGGTGTACCGTGTCAGCGGTTCCAGGGTGAATCGCAGGTAGGCATCGATATCCAGTGTGCCCGCCTCGTAATCGGCGAGGTATTGACGGTTGGCCGCCTCGTGCTGCTCCGGGTCCACCAGCCCATGGGTGGCCATGAAACGGCCCCAAAGGTAGTCGCTGTCCCCTTCGAGGAGAGTATTGTCGAGATCGAAGATCGCCAGGCTCAACGTGTGCTCCCGTTACCGGACCAGTGTCAGAGGCGCCAGCCCGACCACGTTCGGGAGTTCGCCCGCACGCGATTCTACCGGGATTGTCCGCACCGTGCCGAGACCGCGAGAAGAATTTGCCGCGGGTGTTGGCTCTGTGGAAGAATGAACTGCGAATCCAGGGCGGAGATTGGTTCTAGGTGATTGATTCCGATGGGTTTAGGCCAAATGTAGGCATAATCCTGACGAACGCGGCGGGGAGGGTGTTCTGGGCTCGTCGCGTAGGCCAGGACGCCTGGCAATTCCCCCAGGGAGGAATCAAGCCGAACGAGACACCGGAACAGGCCCTGTATCGGGAACTGGCCGAAGAAGTCGGGTTGTCTCCGGAAGACGTCGAGGTGATCGGCTGCACCGGGGACTGGCTGCGCTACTATCTTCCCCGGCACCTCATTCGGCGGCGGCACAAACCGCTGTGCATCGGGCAGAAGCAGCGCTGGTTCGTTCTGCGGCTTGTAGGCAGCGAGGCCCGCGTGCGGCTGGATACCTGCAGTAAACCGGAGTTTGACCACTGGCGCTGGGTTGATTACTGGAGGCCAGTGCGGGAGGTGGTTTTCTTCAAGCGCCACGTCTACCGTCGCGCCCTGCATGAGCTGGCGCCGCTGGTCTTTCCGGATGGAATTCCGGAACCTCCCGCGGCCCGATCACGGACGAACGGTCGCCGCCGCGCTCGCGGCTGACCTCGGCGCGACGGTAAGGGGGCGGTGCCGCAGTCCTGATGCCATCCGGTCCCCTGGTCGTGGTACCGGCCTTCCGGGCGCGATGCACGGGCGTGCCATCCACTGCAGATGATGTCCGCATCGGTCTCCGGCGACCGCAGCGACACGGAGTGCCCGGGATTCGGGGAGTTCATGCTACAGACGCTTCACAGCATTGTTCAGGACGTCAACGCGGCCCGGGGGCTGGATCACGCGCTGCGGATCATCGTCAAGCGCGTGGCCGACAGCACCCACGTGGATGTCTGCTCGATCTACCTCGTGGATCCGGACACGCGGGAGTATGTCCTCATGGCCACCAAGGGTCTGAATCCCGATGCCGTCGGGCGGGTCCGGCTGGGCTTCGATGAAGGCCTGGTGGGCCTGGTGGGGGAGCGCAAGGAGCCGCTCAACCTGGAGAATGCCGAGGCCCACCCGCGGTTCCGCTATTTCCCTGAAACCGGGGAGGAACGTTTCCACTCCTTTCTTGGCGCGCCGATAATCCATTTCCGTCGCCTGCTCGGGGTGCTCGTGGTGCAGCAGACCGCTCGCCGGCGATTCGGCGAGGAGGAAGTCGCATTCATCGTCACGATGGCTGCCCAGCTCGCCGGTGCGATCGCCCATGGTGAGGCCACGGGGGGTGTCAACCCGCTGCCGAGCGGGGTCGGCATCTCCGGCCGCGTGATGAGTGGTGTCCCCGGGGCCCCGGGGATCTCCATGGGACGTGCCATGGTCGCGTATTCGCCGGCCGACCTGTTCGCCATCCCGGATCGCCGGGTGGACGACGTGGAGCGTGAGGTGCGGCTTTTTCGATCGGCGCTGCAGGTGGTCCGGGACGAGATTCAGGACCTCGCCGACAGGCTTGCCGAGTCGGTACCGTCCGACGAGCACCGGTTGTTCGATGTCTACCTGCGCATGCTGGAGAGCGAAAGCCTGGTAGGCGGAACGGTACAGCGGATCACGGAAGGGAACTGGGCATGCGGTGCCCTGCGGGACAGTATCGCGGAGCATGTCAGTGTCTTCGATGAAATGGAAGACCCGTACCTGCGCGAGCGCGCCGAGGACATCCGCGATGTCGGCCGTCGCATACTCATGCGCCTGCAGCTCGACAGCGGCGACGACCGCTCGGTCCCGGAGGGGACCGTTCTGGTCGGGGAGGAGATCAGCGCCTCGCAGCTTGCGGAGATCCCCACGGATCGCCTGGTCGGAGTGATCACGGTGCGTGGGTCCGGCAACTCGCATGTGGCGATTCTCGCGCGCGCCCTGAGCATTCCGGCAGTCATGGGGGTGTCCGAGTTGCCCGTAGGCCGTCTGGAGGGCAAGGAGCTGATTGTCGACGGCTATGCCGGGCGGGTGCATATCGAGCCGGGCAGTGAGGCCAGGCGCGAGTATCGCAGGTTGCTGCGGGAAGATGCGGCCCTCTCCGAGGACCTGCTGATCCTCAAGGAGAAGCCGGCGGAGACACCCTGTGGTTACCGTGTCGGCCTCTACGCCAACACCGGGCTCATGTCGGATATCACCTCCTCGCTGTCCAGCGGTTGCGACGGGATCGGTCTGCACCGCACGGAGTTCCCATTCATGGTACGGGAACGTTTTCCCGGCGAGGACGAGCAGACCGTGGTGTACCGGCAGGTGCTGGAGCCCTTTACACCGCGCAAGGTGGTACTGCGCACGCTGGACGTGGGTGGTGACAAGCCGTTGCCGTACTTTCCCGTGCGGGAAGAGAATCCGTTCCTGGGCTGGCGCGGCATCCGCCTGACGCTGGACCATCCGGAGATCTTTCTCACCCAGCTGCGCGCCATGCTGCGGGCCAATGCCGACTGCGGCAACATGCGGGTGCTCTTTCCCATGATCAGCCGGATCTCCGAGCTGGATGAGGCCTGCGTCCTGCTGGACCGTGCCCGGGACGAACTGATGGAAGAGGGCATGGAGGTTCCCCGGCCGGAAGTCGGCGTGATGATCGAGGTCCCCTCGATGGTCTACCAGATCGGGGCGCTCGCGAAGCGGGTGGATTTTCTCTCGATCGGCACCAACGACCTCACCCAGTATCTGCTGGCTGTGGATCGTAACAATGCCCGGGTAGCCGACCTCTATGATGAACTGCATCCGGCGGTGGTCAAGGCGGTGCGCAGCGTGGTCGATGATGCGGCCGGACAGAACGTGCCGGTCACCGTTTGCGGCGCCATGGCAGGTGACCCCGCCGCCTCCATACTGCTGCTGGGCATGGGGGTGGAAGGGCTGAGCATGAGTGTCTCCAGTCTGTTGCGGGTGAAGTGGGTCATCCGCAGCTTCAGTCGGCAGCAGGCCCGCGACATGGTGGATCGGGCCGTTGCCATGGAGGATCCCCGGGAGGTCCGCGCCATGCTGAACGAAGCGCTCGAGGGCGCCGGTCTCGGCGGGTTGGTACGGGCCGGGCGATGATTTACGGTCATTGTTGACAATCAATCTCATTCGCGTTCAAACTTCGTGTAGACGAATGAGAGGTGTGTATGTACGTCTGCCTGTGTCGCGGAGTTACGGACGGTCAGATCCGTCAGGCGGTTCACGACGGTGTCCGGACCATGCGCGAATTGCGCATCGAGCTGGGCGTCTGCAGCTCCTGCGGGCGCTGCGGCCAGCACGCCCGCGAACTCCTGGAAGAGGCTGGTACGCTCTCCCGTCCGGCGTGGATGCAGCTTGACGTCGCCGATGCCCCGGCGGCCGCCTGCGATTCGCGCCGCCAACCCGCCTGATACGTACCCCGCAGGACACCAGTTCAGGTCCCCGAGAGTCGTCCGGTATGCCGTGCGGAGGCTGGCATGTCCGTGCCGTGTGCAGGGCGGGTATGCCTGCGTCGACGAGATCGATCGGGACATGGCCATGCTTGCTGAATCATTAGTATAGTGGCCGGAATGCCCGGGTGATCCGCACCTGTTTCCGCTCCCGTTCGGAGGTCGAATAGCGATGAAAGGTGATCCGAAGACGATCGAGCATCTCAACAGAGTGCTGTACAACGAACTCACGGCCATCAACCAGTATTTCCTGCACTCGCGCATGCTCAAGGACTGGGGGCTGCACAAGCTGGGCGACAAGGAGTACGGGGAATCTATCGAGGAGATGCGGCACGCGGACCGTATCATCGAGCGAATACTGTTCCTGGAAGGGCTGCCCAATCTCCAGGATCTGGGAAAGCTCCTGATCGGGGAAGACGTGAGGGAAATCCTCAGTTGCGACCTCAGGCTCGAAGAGAAGGCCTGTCCCGATCTGCGTGAGGCCATCGCCCATGTCGAGGCGGTGCGGGACTTTCCCAGTCGTGATCTTCTGGAATCCATACTTCGCGACGAGGAGGAGCACGTGGATTTCCTGGAAACGCAGCTCCAGCTCATCGACCGCATTGGCCTGGAGAACTACCAGCAGGCGCAGCTCTAGCCAAGAGGCCGTAGCCCCTGGCAGGAGTAGCTACAACGCCAGGGCGCGGCTCAGGGCCGCCCTTCGGGAACGCCGCACTGGCGCTCGTCCCCGAGCCGGGGCGGCCTTGAGTGCGAACGCGTGAATCAGGCTAGAAGTGGGCGCTGATGCTCAGGGAGCCGAAATCCTGAGTGCCCCGCTGTCCGCGAAACTCCCGGGTCGGGAAGACGTGGGTATAGGCCAGGCGGAACCGGCGAGTAATGTTGATGGCAAGGCCGGTCTGGATCTCGCCTACCAGGTAGCGCTTGTCCACACTGCGACTGTCACGGAACGTGTTTCCGTCCAGAAAGATGTCCCGGGCGACGATGCGGCCGCCGACGTTCACGAATACGTAACCGCCGACATCGGAGCTGGCGGAGAACAGCCCCGACCCCGGCAGGGCGGGCTGGATACGCGGCGGGCCCCAGTCCGCGGGTAGGTTCCAGCCCAATCGCCCGGTAATTCCGGTGGCGACCTGGGTGAAGACGTTGCCCAGGGAACCTCCGAGGTGGGGTGTTGCGTCCCAGCCCCAGCCGTTGCCGGCGCTTCCGGCAAGGCGCCGCCACTGCCGTTCGTAGGTCAGCAGCAGGGCGGGTTCGTTGCGGAGCTGGGTACTCCACCCGGCCGGCTGTGGCGAGTCCAGGCGCCGATGGATCTCCTTCTGGAAGCGGTGGGCCTGCGACGCCGGTCCGATCATGCCGATACTCAGTTGCAGGCGATCCAGTCGCGTATCGCTCTGTGAGCCGATGCCGACAGTCGCGTACGTCCAGCCGGCATAGGGCCGATCGTTGTCCGGCGGGTCCGGATCGGTGATGTCATCCGGGGTATACATGTTCTGACCCAGTGAGTAGCTGAGCTTGAGCTCCCCGTCCTGGTCGAACATCGGCACCATGCGGCTGCCGCGCCGTACCCAGTCCGGCACCCGGTTTCCCGGGGCAAGCCATGTGATCCTGGCGCCGCTGGTGTAGTAGCGGTCTTCGCCGGCGAAGAGATCATTCTCGTGTTCCAGAATCAGCGTGCCCCACTCGGGTGCATAGGCATCCGCCTGAGCGCTTGAGAGCAACAGCACCGCGGCGGCAAGGAGGCGAAGCGTCACCGTCGCCGCTCCTCCTCCGGAAGGCGACGTTCCGAGGCGGTGGCCCGCAAGAGCAGTGCATCCATCATCCGCGTGGACAGCAGACGGCGCAGGTACCCGAACACGTAGGTCGGGGTCGTGACGTAGTAGCGGGGTCGCGGCCGGCGCGATTCGAGCGCGTGCACCAGGCGCTTGAGCACGGCTTCGGGCGGCAGGGTGAAGCCGCCCACGGAATCCGGCGCGGTCAGGCGCCGCACCATGGCGCGGTACGCTTCCCGGTGGGGACTGGCGGCGGCATCGATATTGGCCTGGAAGTGGCGGTAGGCATTGGCGCGGAACGCGCTGGTGATGGGGCCGGGTTCGATCAGGCTGACGTGGATGCCGCTGCCGCGCAACTCCATGCGCAAGGTATCCGCCAGGCCTTCCATGGCGAACTTTGAGGCGTTGTAGGCGCCACGGAACGGTAATGCGGCGAAACCGAGGACGGAACTGTTGAAGACCACCCGCCCGTGACCGGCGGCACGCATCAGTGGCAGTATCCGGCAACTGAGTTCGTGGGCGCCGAAGAGGTTGGTCTCGAACTGGGCGCGGAGCGTCTCGCGGCTCAGGTCCTCGACCGCGCCGGGTTGCCCGAAACCGGCATTGTTGAACAGGGCGTCAACGGTACCGCCGGTTGCGGTGCGGACTTCCTCCACCGCCCGTTCGATACTGCCGGAGTCGGCCACGTCCAGCAGTACTGTCTCGAGCCCCGAGGCCTGCAGCGACTCCAGATCCTCTTCCCTGCGTACGCCGGCGAACACCCGCCAGCCCCGCTGCTGCATACCGAGGGCGCAGGTTTTGCCGATCCCTGTTGAACAGCCGGAAATGATCAGTGTCGGGCGTTCCTGGTCTGCCATGGGCGCTTCCTGTATCCGGAAAGTCCGTGTAAAGTTCCCGGCGCATGTCTTGTTTCCGGGGACCGCAAGCCTTATATACACTCGGGCAATGTGATTGATCCTTGCCTTTCGCGCTACCCCCGGCGGCGGGGCCATGTACGGGCACCAGCATGCCGCCACCGGATTCGAGGAACCTGTCCATGCCAATCTACGAATACCAATGTGACGCCTGCGGCCACGACATGGAAGCCATTCAGAAGATGAGTGACCCGCCCCTGGCCGATTGCCCAGCCTGTGGCAAGCCGTCCCTGCGGCGCAAGATCTCCGCGGTCGGCTTCCGCCTCAAGGGCAGTGGCTGGTACGAAACGGACTTCAAGAGCGACAACCGGCGCAATGTTGCAGGCGATGCGGATGGCGGCAAGAGCAAGGCCACGGAAGGTGGGGAGGCCAAAACCGCCGACAAGGCGGATTCCGCCTCCGGCTCCAAGGCGAAATCCGGCACGGATACACCCGCCGCAGGCAAGAGCGCGGCCGGGTAGTACGGAGCCGCGGCAGGCCGCCGCCGCGAGCCTTGCCTAGACACTGCTGACACCTTACCATTTCCCGCCTGTTATCGGCGGCGGGCCACGGTGGTGCGTGTCCGCAGGCTTCGCTGCTCCGGTGCCCGCTCACCCCTTTCCGCTGCCAGTTGCGGGCGTGACGCGCGCCATTCGCCAGTCATTCCAGAAACCGGACGATTCGATGCGAACCCATTATTGCGGACAGGTTACCGAAGCCCAGCTGGATTCCACCGTCGAGCTTTGCGGATGGGCACACCGGCGCAGGGATCACGGCGGCGTGATCTTCATTGACTTGCGGGACCGTGAAGGGCTGGTCCAGGTCGTGTTCGATCCGGACCGGGAAGAAACGTTCGCCACGGCCGAGCGCGTTCGCAATGAGTACGTCCTGCGGGTGACCGGTACCGTCCGCCGTCGTCCGGAGGGGACGGAGAACCCGAATATGACCACCGGGCAGGTGGAGGTGCTCGGTCACGAGCTGGAGATTGTCAATGCCGCCCGCACGCCGCCGTTCCAGCTCGATGATGAGGATGTCGGCGAGGATGTGCGCCTGCGCTACCGGTATGTGGACCTGCGCCGCCCCCGGATGCTGGAACGCATTCGCGCCCGGGCGCGGGTGACGAGGATCCTGCGCAGGTTCCTGGACGACAACGGCTTCCTCGACATCGAAACACCGATGCTTACCCGCGCCACCCCCGAGGGCGCGCGGGACTACCTGGTGCCGAGCCGCATCCACCGGGGTGCCTTCTATGCGCTGCCCCAGTCACCGCAGTTGTTCAAGCAGCTGCTGATGATGTCCGGAATGGATCGGTATTACCAGATCACCCGCTGCTTCCGGGACGAGGACCTGCGTGCCGATCGACAGCCGGAGTTCACGCAGCTGGATATCGAAACCTCCTTCATGGACGAGGAGGGGATCATGGTCCTGAGTGAGGCAATGATACGGGAGCTGTTCCGGGAAGAGCTGGGCGTGCAGCTGCCTGACCCGTTTCCCCGCATGACGTACGCCGATGCCGTCCGGCGGTTTGGTGTCGACCGCCCGGACCTGCGCATCCCGTTGGAGCTGGTGGAGGTCGCGGACCTGGTCGCCGACACCGAGTTCAAGGTGTTCTCCGGTCCGGCCCGTGACCCCCGTGGGCGGGTGGCGGCGTTGCGTCTGCCCGGAGGCGGAGAGCTGACCCGAAAGGAGATCGACGACTACACCGCCTTCGTCGGTCGCTATGGCGCCAAGGGGCTCGCGTACATCAAGGTGGTGGATCCGGAGCGCGGCGTGGAAGGGCTGCAATCCCCCATCGTCAAGTTCCTGGGGGAGGCGGCGGCCAGGGCCATCCTGGAGCGGACCGGCGCCGAGGCGGGGGATCTCATCTTCTTTGGCGCGGATCGCGCCGGAATCGTGAACGAGGCCCTGGGCGCGCTGCGCGTACGCCTTGGACACGATCGAGGCCTGCGCGCGGAGGGCTGGCAACCTCTCTGGGTCGTGGATTTCCCCATGTTCGAGTACGACGAGACCGATCAGCGTCTCTATGCCCTACATCACCCATTCACTGCGCCGAGGGAAACGGCGCCGGAGGCGCTGGAGCAGGCCACCGATCCGGAAACCATCCTCTCGCGCGCCTATGACATGGTGATCAACGGCAGCGAGATCGGTGGGGGTTCCGTCCGTATCCACCAGCCGGACCTCCAGCTGCGCATCCTTGCCATGCTCGGCATCGGGGAGGCGGAAGCGAGGGAGAAGTTCGGCTTTCTGCTGGAGGCGCTCAACTATGGGGCACCACCCCACGGTGGACTGGCGTTCGGCCTCGATCGGCTGGTGATGCTCATGACCGGTGCCGGGTCGATCCGGGACGTCATGGCCTTTCCGAAAACGCAGACAGCCAGCTGCCTGCTTACCGAGGCGCCGGCCCAGGTGGACGATGCACAATTGCGGGAGCTGGGCCTCCGCCTTCGCGGCGCCTCCTGAAACGGAGCGGGCGCGTAGGTTTCGGGGCACTGCTACAGTTGGGGCAACGGGTAGGCAACGGACCGGAGGTCGGCAGCGCGATGAATGCATCCGGAGAACAGCAGGAGGCAACCCTTGGCGGGGGGTGTTTCTGGTGCCTGGAAGCCGTCTTCAAGGAGGTCGACGGTGTAGTGGAAGTAGAGTCAGGATACTCCGGCGGCGCCCGCCCGAATCCCACCTATGCCCAGGTGTGCACCGGCGCCACGGGACATGCGGAGGTGGTTCGCGTGCGATACGATCCGGAGCGGGTCGGTTTTGGGGAGCTCCTTGACGTATTCTTCCTTGCCCATGACCCCACCCAGCTCAACCGCCAGGGGCATGACGTGGGCACCCAGTACCGCTCGGTCATATTCTTCCATGACGAAACCCAGGCGCGGATCGCCAGCGAGCGGATCGAGGAACTGGATCGTAGTGGCCGCTTTTCCGGCTCCGTGGTAACGGAGGTGACTGCCCTGACCAGCTATTATCCGGCGGAGGCCGGTCATCAGGACTATGCGGAGAATAACCCGGAACAGCCGTACTGCCGGCTCGTGGTGGCGCCCAAGGTCGAGCGGGTGCGCGAGTACCTGCATGGCGAGGGCTGATGGTCACGTAGCCCGCGGCACATGGGCACCGGGGCTACGGTGCTGTCGAAGCCGGCCTTCAGCTCCTGGCCGATGCCGTGTCGGACTGGCCGTCGAAATGCGGTTTGGTCGCGCGGGTCATGCGCTTGAAACTGGCGAGAATTCGGCGGGCGCCTGAACGGATCAGTTCGGCGAAGTAGGCGTTGCGCATGATGGTGGCTTCGAGAACGATCCGGTCCACGTCCTCGGGGGTGGACCATTCAGTGGTCCTTGCGCGTTTCATCTCTGGACTCCTTTGGTTGCATGGTTGCTCATGGCGCAGCTTTCGCTGCGCTGCACCATAATGGTACGCAGACGGGCGCCGGTCTACATCCCCCGGCATGGACTAGGTGTCGTGACTGCTGCTCACTAATCGCTGCCACCTGCGGCGGATCGGACGCGGCCATGGGGAAAGCAAAAAAAAGACGGGCACTGCAAGCAGGCCCGTCGAAACTTCGTATTGCTACGAAGGAGGAGGAGACGATATGCAGACGCGAAAAGAGAGATCGTTCCCGCACTTGTCCGGCGTCTGCCGCAGCCGGGCGTTACCCTGGTTGCGATGGAGGGAAGTCTATAGAGTTTTTCGGGCTGGAAAATCCCAGTCAAGGGAATATCATCTGTGACTGATATTCCATAATGCCCTGGGGGGTCCATGGATCGTGCCTCGGAAATGCTGATATTCGTGCGTTGCGTGGAAGAGGGGAGCTTTTCCGCTGCTGCCCGCGCGCTGGACATGACGCCATCCGCCATCAGCAAGCAGATTCGTCGTCTGGAGGACCGGCTCGGTGCGCGCCTGTTCAATCGTACCACCCGGCGCATCAGCCTGACCGAGGTCGGGCGGGATTTCTACGATCGCTGTTCCCGTATCATGGCGGACATCGAGGCGGCGGAAGAAGCGGTGAGCAGCCTTCAGGACCGCGTTCGGGGCACCCTGCGGGTGACTGCTACGGCAGCCTTTGCAAGAGGAGAAATTCTACCAAGAATCAATCATTTCCTAGAAAAATACCCGGAGCTTAACCTGGAGCTTGAACTCACGGACCGGGCAGTGGATCTGGTGGAGGAAGGCGTGGACGTGGCGGTGATGCTGCAGGAGCAGGTGGACGACCCGTCACTGGTTTCGCGCAAGCTGGCGGTAAACCGGCGCATCATCGTCGCTTCACCGGAATACATCGCGCGCCACGGTGAACCGGATACGCCGGAAGACCTCCTCAAGCACAACTGCCTCACCATGTACAACCTCGCCCGCTTCAACGACTGGGAGTTCGATGTGGGCAGTAACGGGCGCCAGGTGATCCATGTTTCGGGGAATTTCCGTGCCAACACCGCTGGAGCCCTGTTCGAGGCGGCGCTGGCAGGGGTGGGCCTGGCGCGGCTGTCCACATGGCTGGTAGCGCCGAAGATCCGGGAAGGGCGGTTGGTCCACGTACTCCCGGACTATACCCACGAGGTTTCCGCCTATTACGTGCTGTTCCCGCAGGGACGCCATCTCTCCCGCAAGGTGCGGGCTTTCGTGGATTTTCTCGTGGACGAGTTCACCCCGGTGCCGCCGTGGGAACAGGAGGATGCGCGCTATGCTCCGAAGCCGCGACCCACGCGGGTCCGCCGCCACGGTTGATCCCGCCATCGGCGGCTGGCGGGACTGCCTGGCGGCGGTTGCGCGAGCGATGGAGGATGGACGGGTGCTTGCGCTGTCCGGCGCCGGCTGCAGTACCGAGAGCGGAATTCCCGACTACCGTGACGAGGATGGCAGCTGGAAAGGGGCCAGACCCATCCTGTGGCGGGAGTTTCGGTGCAGTCCGGATGCACGCCGCCGATACTGGGCGCGCAGCATGCTGGGTTGGCCCAACGTGGCCGCTGCGGCTCCGGGACGTGCCCATCAGATGCTGGCGGAACTGGAGCAGGCCGGTATCGTGCACTGGCTCGTGACCCAGAACGTGGACGGGTTGCACCAGAGCGCGGGTAGTCGTCGGGTGACGGATCTGCATGGGCGCCTGGATACCGTGCGCTGCACGGCCTGTGGTCATCGCGACGACCGCCGGACACACCAGGACAGACTGCTGGAAGCCAATCCCGGCTGGCGTGGCCTGCACGCCGCGCCCCGCCCCGACGGCGACGTGGACCTCGATGCAGCTGCATGGGCCGGATTCCGGGTTCCACGCTGCGCACGCTGTAGTGGAATGCTCAAGCCGGATGTCGTCTTTTTCGGCGAGAATGTGCCGAAACCGGTGGTTGCCGCTGCCTTTCGGCGCCTGGAGCGCTCGCGGTTGTTGCTCGTGGTGGGCAGTTCGCTGGCCGTGTGGTCCGGCTACCGCTTTGTGCGGCGTGCCCGCGAACTGGGGATCCCGGTCGTGATCATCAACCGCGGGCGAACCAGGGGCGACGGGGATGCCGCCCATCGGCTCACCGGGGATTGCGGCGACATCCTCGAGCGGTTGCGGGTATCCCGGGTGGAAACCGTTCGCGGTTGGCGCGGGCGTCGCGACATGGGATGATTGCCGCCGACCCGCACCCGTCTGGGGTATTGCCACCGGTGACCGCCAAGCAAGCACACACAGGTTGCGGGCCCGCGGCGCAGGCGCCGGTGGGCCTGTTCGACTCCGGGGTCGGCGGCCTTTCCGTGCTGCGGGATGTGCGTGCCCTGTTGCCCGCCGAATCCCTGATGTATGTGGCGGATTCCCGCCACGCCCCGTACGGAATCCGGTCACGGCGGGATATCATGGAGCGTTCCTGTCGGCTTACCGAGTGCCTGGCGAATGCCGGCGCGAAGGCCGTGGTGATCGCCTGCAACACCGCGACAGCCGCCGCCGCCGCGGAGCTGCGGCGCCGCTTCCCCCTGCCCATCATCGGTATGGAGCCTGCCATCAAGCCTGCCGTGGCCGCCAGTCGCAATGGTGTGATCGGCGTGCTTGCTACCGAAGGTACCCTGGAAAGCGCCCGGTTCTCGGCCCTGTTGAGCCGGTATGCCTACGAGCGCAGGATCATTACCCGTCCCTGTCCGGGGCTTGTGGAGGCAGTGGAGGCGGGGGAGGAGGATTCCCCCCGCACCGGCCTCCTGCTGGAACGGTATCTTGCGCCCGTCCTGGAGGCGGGCGCGGATACCATCATCCTTGGCTGCACGCACTTCTCCTTTCTCCGGCCGCAGCTTGAAAGGCGCCTGCCCCGCCATGTGGCCCTCATGGAAACGGGCGTGGCGGTCGCCAGACAGCTGCAACGCCGCCTTGCCGTCGCGGACCTGCTCAACCGGGGCGACGATACCGCCGCACCGCGCTACCTGACCTCCGGCAGTACAGACAGCCTGCGCCGGTTTCTCGCCCGTCACGGCCTTCCGGGGACGGACGTGGGTGTCCTCCGGGAAGAGCCGGGCAGAGAGGCTATTCCCGCGCCAACGGGTGTGCAAAGCTCCAGCTGTGGCCGTAGGGATCGATGACCTGCGCGAACCGATCCCCCCAGAACTGTCGTCCGGTGGCATGACCACAGTGGCTCCGGCGACCGCGGCGCGCTCCACGGCGGCATCACAGTTGGCTACCTGCAGGTGCATGGTCACCGGGGTGCCCTGGAGTGCCGTGGGGGTGGAGGGCTTGCCATCGCCGGTGGGACAGCAATCCGGGAAATCGTCCCGCAAGTAGAATCGGGCCCCGTTTGCCTCCATCTCCGCGTGCAGCAGTCGCCTGCCGTCCTCGGCCGGCACGCGTATGGTCTCCTCGGCTCCGAGGGCCTGCCGGTAGAACTCGATCGCCGCGGACGCATCGTCGACCACCAGGTGTGGAATGATGCCTTGGGCATGCTCGCTCATGTGTCTTTGCTCCTTAGCTAGTCATTGACCTCAACGGTTGTGGAGACTGCGGTGGCCTCTCAACGCTCGCCGGTGCCTTGATGCGCGCCACCCGCGCTACCCTGATGCCGGCCGGCGGATGCACCTCCTGGCAGAATCCCGGGAAGTAGTCGTTCCGGCGGCGACGAGTTCGACACGCTGGCGGCCGGATTCCGGATCCGAGAGGTCGGGTAGCGGTGCAGAAACGATGGACACGGCTCACGCCGGGTTACGCCAGTGCGACCGTGTGTCGAAGGAGGGGGGTGTTGCCGAACCGGACGGAGGCCGTGACGGGGCTGCTCGGTGCGGACCCTGGTGAATTTGGTGGGCCGTGTAGGATTCGAACCTACGACCAGCGGATTAAAAGTCCGATGCTCTACCAACTGAGCTAACGGCCCAACGCGGCGAAATAATACTAGACGCCGGGGGGGAGTCAAGGCGAGGCTGCTACCGACCGGCATCCCGCATCTGCTGCAGTCGATCCTCCGCCAGAGCGGCGACGGTGGTGCCGGCGTGGTCATTCCGTACCCGTTCCAGGGCGGCCCTGGCGGAATCCCACTGCTGGCGCTCGTAGTGGATAAAACCAACCTTGAGCAGGGCGTCCGCCTGCTTGCCGTTGTCCGGATCCTCGGCGACAGCCTGAAAATGCTCCATGGCACTGTCGAACTCCCGGACCACGTAGTAGGTTTCCCCCAGCCAGTACCGGGCGTTGTCCGCGTACAGTGTTCCCGGATGGTCCTCCAGCACCTGGCCAAAGGCGTTGCCGGCGGCCTGGTAGCGTCCATCCCGCAGCAGCTCGAAGGCGCGCTGGTAATCCTCCTCGGCCGCCGCTTCGTCAGCGGTTTCCGGTACCTCGTCGTCCAGCAGGTCGGATTCCGGAGCGTCCTCCATTGCGGCCAGATCGTCGTCCAGCGAGGGGGTGGCCGGCGGCAGGTCCGGTGTCGCCTCGGGGGGTGAGCCCGGCGTCGACAACCCCGACGTGCCGCCCCGCTCAAGCTCACGCAGCCGGTTGTCGAGGTCCTCGTAGAGGTTGCGTTGCTGGCGGCGGAGCTCCTCCAGTTCCCGCTCCATCAGGTCGACCTCACCGCGCAACTCGGAGAATTCGCTCTGCAGCTGTCTCTGGTTGCGATCCATCTCCAGCAGGGTACCGCTTTCCAGCAGGCGTTCGATCCGGTCCAGCCGCTCCTGTGTGTCTGCTGCCGCGGGTTGCAGGGCGAACCCCGCCAGCAGCAGGGCGGGAAGCCCGATTCGGGCGATGGTCGCATGCATGGTGCCTACTCCGTGGCCGGGTTCATCGGAAACCGCGGCAGGTTAGAAAACGTCGCGATAGACCAGTTCCGCCCGGCGATTCTGTGCCCAGGCGTCTTCGTCGCTGCCGAGTTCCGCCGGCTTCTCCTCGCCGTAACTGATGACGCGGATCTGGTCTTCGTCGGCACCGCTGAGCACCAGCGCCCGCTTGACCGCCTGCGCGCGGCGTTCCCCGAGTGCCAGATTGTACTCGGCGGCACCGCGCTCGTCAGTGTGCCCTTCGAGAATGATGCGCTGATCGGGATGGTCGGCGAGGAAACGGGCGTGCGCTTCGATGATGTCCATGTCTTCCTCGCGGATGTCGCTGCTGTCGAAAGCAAAGTAGAGGGTGCGACGGCCGATGGGGCTGTCCGGGTCATCCAGCAGTTCGTCCAGCGCCTCGCCCTCAAGGGAGCTGCGTCCCTCCGCCGCGCGCGCTGCAGCTCGCTCACGTTCCTCGTCGATGGCGGCAAGCTCCTCCGCCGTGAGGCCCTCATCCGGCCGGTCCTCAACCCGGGTCTCGTCGTCCAGTGTGGCGCAGGCGCTCAGAAAGACCGCCAGTATCCCGATCATCAGCCAGCGTGCGGTGCCCATGTGCTTCATCGTGCGTTCTCCGGTAGATAGACCATTGCTGTGGTGATTCCGCAGTGATTCAGGGAGACCAGGCCGGCTCGCGGATTCGCTGGCCCTGGGTGGACATGGTCTGGCGGCGATCGCCGAACAGCGACGCCGTGCCGAGCACCGCCCGCCCGTTCTCGCGGGTGGCGTAGAGCACCAGGGCCCCGTTGGGCGCGAAGCTGGGGCTTTCGTCCTGGGGGCCCTGCGTCAGGATGCGGAAATCGCTGCCGTCGAGGTTCTGTACGGCGATCACGTAGCCCCGGTCGCCGCGATGTACCATGCCGAGTTGTTCACCGTCCGGAGAAAGTGTCGGAGAAGCATTGTAACTGCCTTCGTAGGTAAGCCGCTCCACCTCTCCCCCCCTCGCTGGTACCCGGTAGATCTGTGGGCCGCCGGCGCGATCGGAGGTGAACAGCAGGTGCCGACCGTCCGGCGACCAGACAGCCTCGGTGTCGATCGCCCAGTGCTCCGTAATGCGCCGCGTCTCGCCGCTGTCGATGTCCAGCACGTGAATATCCGCCTGACCGTCCCGGGAGAGCGTCAGGGCCAGCCGACTGCCGTCGGGGGACCAGGAGGGGGCGCTGTTGATGCCCTCGAAACTGGCGACGCGCTCGCGCTCACCGGTGGAGATCTCCTGGATGAAAATCTCGGAGCGGCGGCCTTCGAACGACACGTAGGCAAGTCGGCGACCGTCCGGCGACCATGCCGGAGACATGATGGGTTCACGGGACGTCAGTATGCTTTCCGGGTAGTGACCGTCCGCGTCGGCGAACACCAGTCGCCAGCGGCGGCCATCGTCCTCGTCACTGATCGCCACGTATGCAATACGGGTGTTGAAGGCACCCGGCCTGCCGAGGAGTTCCTCGTAGACCTCGTCGCTGATCACGTGTGCGGCCGTCCGCAGGTCGTCGCGGCCGGCACTGTAGCGGCGTCCGGACAGGGTGCTGCCGGCAAAAACGTCGAGCAGCTGGTAGCTCACGCGGAAGCGGTCGCCTTCCTGCTCCACGGTGCCAATGACCAGGTGGTCGACGCCGAGGGCGCGCCAGTTACCGAAGCTGATCTGTTCCCGGCGCGTCGGACGTTCGATGAATTCCTCCTGTGGAAGCAGGTCGAACTGCCCGCTGCGATTGAGGTTGTTGCTGATGATCGCGCCGATGTCCTCCGGTGGGCTGCCATCGCCGGACCATCCGAACGGCACCACCGCAATCGGCACCGCAGCTTCGGCGCCTCCGGTGATCTCGATCACCAGCTCCGTCTTTCCCAGCGCCGGGTACAGGGTCAGTGCCAGCGCCATGCTCAATGCCTTGGCCAGTCTCATGCGCATGCTCTATCCATCCGGGTTGAATCTGAATGTGATGTTGTCCAGGCCCGCGCGCCGGAACGCCTCTGCATCGTCGGGGACAGGCAGCGGCGATGCCCGGCGGATGGCCTGTTCCACGGAACGGTCGAACGTGGCGTCACCGCTGCTGCGCACAATGTCGATACTTACCACTTCACCGGTCGGTTGCAAGCGTACCCTCACGTCCGCAGTCAGACCCTCCGCGGATCCAGGGG
>SLLM01000378.1 GCA_007134055.1 Ectothiorhodospiraceae bacterium
CAACCGCCTGGAAGCGGGGCACCCAGTCCGGCAGGACCTTCTGCTGCTCCAACCGTGACCAGTACTTGTGCTCGCAGCGGGCCACCGCTTCCAGCGTTGGGCCGGGCAGCCCCAGACGGGTGGCGAGCAACGGCACGAGAACGCTGGTGGGAAAATCCCAGTAGCCGAGGATTCCGTTCTCCTGGCCTTCAAACCCGGCTATGCGCCGAGCTTCATCGTCCACCAGCTGCATCAGCGGTGGATACGATGCCTCCGGCGGCCTCACGATGGTCCCGTAGTCGAACAACTCCAGGAATCGGCAGTCCTCGGCGCTGGGGATTGTTCTCAGCAGGCGATGGCCGAACGGCTCCAGCCCGGCGACGAATACATTGCGCACACCGCACGACCTCCCGGTAGCAAGCATCCCGCCACGAACGCAGCCAAGTGTGAGGGGTGCCACCTCCACTGCCGGCACCACGCCCGAAGATCTCCGAGGGACCGGGCCAGTAAGATGCCGCCCGACTATAAATATAGTACTGAACAGCCGTTCCAGCGCCGCGACTTCACTCCGCGATACCGGGCTGCAGGCGCGTTGCCATGGAGATCGGTCCGATGACTGACATCAGCGTGCTGCTCGGCGACCCCCGCCTCCCCTACAGCTACAACCTGAGCAACCGCTTCGAGCAGCAGGACTACGATGCCGTCGAACACTTGCGGCAGACCCTCGAAACACTGGACGGTTACCGCTTTCGTTTCCTGGACGACCATGCGCAACTGTGGCGGACCCTGGAAAACGACCACCCCTCTCTGGTACTCAATTTCTGCAACACCGGCTACCGCAACGACCCCGCACGCCAGCATCACGTGGCTGCAATGCTGGACATCCTGGATCTGCCCTACGCCGGAGCGGGACCGGAGACCATCGTTCTTTGCCACCACAAGTTCCTGGTCTATGCGCTGGCCGCCGACCTCGGTGTGCCAGTGCCGCGGCAGGTACTGGCGCAGACCGGCAACACGGAGGTCTGCGACAGGGCGTGCTACCCGGCGTTCATCAAACCCAATGGCGGCGATGGAAGTACCGGCAGAGACACCAGTGCCGTGGTAAGTGACCCGGACGAGGCACGGCGATACCTGCAGACCCAGAACGCACTCATGCCTGGCCATGACATTCTGATCCAGGAGTACCTGCCAGGCCCCGAATACAGTGTCGGCGTGATCGGCAACCCCCACACCGGCTATACGGTCCTGCCACCGCTGGAGATCGACTTCTCGGCCCTGCCCCGCGGGATGCCTTTCGTGCTGACCTACAACTCCAAGGTGAATCCCGCCTCGCCGGACTGGCAGAAAGTACGCTTCGTACAAGCACGCTCCGAAGCAGCCACAAGGCAGATGACCAGCCACGCCGGACTGCTGTTCGAGCGCCTGGGCTGCCGTGACTATGCACGCATGGATTTCCGCACCGACACTCGGGGTGAGCTTCGCCTGATGGATGTGAACGCACATCCGATGTGGGGGGCGGGCGGCATGCTGGCGACCATGGCTGGCTACCTGGGCCAGAGCTATCCGGAGTTCCTGCAGTCGATCATTCAGGCAGCAACCCTCCGTTTGCATGCCCCACCTGACCAGGCGTCAGAGAATTGACCGTGCCGGAAGGCTGGCGTCACGCGCCGACGGATGCCGCCCGAGTGGCCACCCGCTGGCGGCACGCCGCCCCGAATGCTCTGAACAGCGCAAGGGAATATGGATTCTGATCCGCCTGCCACTCCGGGTGCCATTGCGCGCTGACGGCAAACGCCGGAGCATCCGTGACACGCGTCGCCTCGATCACGCCGTCGTCCGCCCAGGCTTCCACAGTCAGCCGTGGCGAAAGGCGATCGACCGCCTGCCAGTGAAGCGAATTGACTTCCAGATGCTCACAGCCGAACAGGTCTGCAAGTAGGCCGTCCGGTGCCAGGTGGACGCTATGCACGGGGTCGTAACGCTCGTCCTTGGGCACGGAGACGTCCTCGCGATGGTCCCGCCGGCCCGGCTGCTCGTGGATGAACTGATGCAGCGTACCGCCGAGAGCGACGTTCAGTTCCTGGTGACCGCGACAGATCGCGAGGAGCGGAACGCCTGTCTCCACGGCAAGACGCAGCAGCGGCAGCGTTGTTGCATCGCGATCCGGATGCAGGTCGTCGGGCGCCTGTCTCGAGCGGTCCCCCCCGTACAGATCCGGCTCCACACCGGTATCACTGCCGGTGGCCAGCAGCCCGTCCAGGCGCTCCAGCAAGCAACGGATATCCAGGTTCTCGCCGAGAGCGGGAATGAGGACGGGAATGCATTCGGCCGCGACCGCAACGGCGCGCGCATACTTATCCCCGACGCAGTGACAGGCAACGCCGGCGATTGTCTCGGAACACGCTGAAATACCAACCACCGGCCGCATGACAATCCCCATGCCTGGGCAGAATTGACCCTATTGATTATATGCGCGTTCCACCGCCTTCACGCCCTGGCTCGTTCTCTGCTAGGACCGTCCTTTTCATACAAACGGCTGATCTGCACCGACAGCCTCTCCTCGATTACCGGCCGCTTCAGCTTCAAGGTGGGCGTGATCATGCCGTTTTCGATCGTCCACGGCTCCAGCGTCAAATGGACGGCGGGGATACGCGCATATTCGGGGAAATTCTGCAGTGCAGTAGCGACCTTGCCCTTCACCAGTTCCATCAGTTCCGGCGCCTCCAGTGACTCCGGCACGTCCGGCTCCAGGCTCAGGGACCTGGCCACCGAGCGCCACATTTCCGGATTGAGCACGATGACCGCGACCAGGTGGGGTCTGCCCTCGCCAGTCACCAGGGCCTGATCGAACAGCGAGTCGTCCGTGAGCGCTAGTTCAAGATCGCCGGGCGGGACCTTTTCGCCCGTGGACATGACGATGATCTCCTTGAGCCGTCCGGCAATGTGGACATGCCCCGCGTCATCGATGCGGGCAATGTCGCCGGTGTGCAGCCAGCCATCGGCATCGACGGTCTGCCGCGTCTTTTCCGGATCGTTCCAGTACCCGAGCATCACATTGGGCCCGCGCACCAGCAGCTCGTTGTTCGTCCCCAGCCGCACCTCCACCCCCGGCAGGGGCACACCCACGGAATCGGGAAGGTTGTCCGGCAGCGTGTTGGCGGTGACGATGGGCGCTGTCTCCGTGAGGCCGTAGCCCTGCAGCAGGGGCAGACCGAGCCCGATGAAACAGCGTGAAATCTTGGGCGCCAGCGGGGCGCCGCCGGAGATTGCGAGGCGCAGGCGCCCACCCAGGCGCGCCAGGATCTTGCGGGCAACCAGCCGCTCCAGCACCGGCCACGCCATCCCCGCCATCACCCCTAGCGGCTCAGCGCGCCCCTGCTCCGCCTGGAAGCGGGCCCAGCCGACCGTCTGGGCCCGCTCGAAAAGAGCCTTGGCGAGGGGGCCCTTGCGGCTGAGCTGACCCTGCAACCGGTCGTAGACCCGCTCGTAGACACGCGGCACGGACACCAGCACCGTGGGCTGCACCGTCAGCAGGTCGTCGGGCAGATCCGGCACGGAACGGGCGAACGCCACCGTGCTCCCCGCCATGATGGGAAGGTAGTACCCCACCGTGCGCTCGAAAGCGTGGGACAACGGCAGGAATGACAGGTAGACATCCTCCACGTAACCGGAAACCAGTTTCAGCACCGCTTCGACGTTACACAGGATGTTGTGGTGGGAGAGCATGACGCCCTTGGGCCTGCCCGTGGTGCCAGACGTGTAGACGATGGTCGCCAGACCATGGGTATCAACACCGGGGAGATCGACCTCTCCGGGCTGCGGCACGAGCCATTCGCCCAAGGGGATCAGCGGGAACTCGACGGTGGCTGGCGTCTTCACACAGAACACTTTCGCCAGATCGGGAAAACGGTCCCGCAGCGGTGCCAGTGCCTGCCAGTCGGCGGCATCGCCCACCAGCAGCAGGCGGGCGCCGCTATCTCCCAGGATGTAGGCGATATTGTGCGGATTGTCCGTAGTGTAAAGCGGCACCACCACCAGGCCGAGGGATTGCGCGGCCTGGTCCATGCAGACCCACTCCACGCTGTTCTTCAGCAGAATGGCGACACGCTCCCCGGCCTGGATACCCTCATTCAGGAGCGAGGCCTGCCACCGTGCCACCAACGCCCCCGCCTCCCGCCAGCTATAGCTCTCCCAGCGCTCTGCCGCGCAGTTGTACTGCCGGTAGGCCTCGCCGTCCGGCGTGCGTCGGCACCGCTCCAGGAAAAGGCCCGGCAACGAACCCGCTTCCGCGCAGGCAATCAGACTCTGACTGAAGCGCGTGTCGATGGTCATTGGCCACTCCTGAGCCGACATCTGCCCCAGGATCCAGCAATGGGGAGGCGCTGGGCTTGACGCTCGTCACTCCCGCGAGCGATTACCGGGATAAGCTGCAGAAACAGGCCGGATCGACACACATGCAGGACCCTCTCACGGACCTTGGATTCATAATACTGAACCACCCCGGGGTATACTGTAATTGCTGTTTCATGATTTGATTCTCTACACAGGAAAGGGTCTCCAGCATTCCCGGGGCGGGTCAGCCTCATATCCAGTGAAGCGCGAGACGATACCGCCCATGCCGCTGCGCTGAAGCGGGTGCTCAAGCATTTCTGCCAACGCTACCGGCATAGACTAGCGCGTTTCCCTCAGCCATCCATGCCCACCGAAGCGGCGTAGCATTCGAGTCCTGGCAGCAACCCCTACTCCAGACGGCGCCACAGGCACCTGCCCACGAACCATGCCCCGCCGAACACGACTACCGTGAACAACAACACCCAGAGAGCCTCTCGGGCCGTTGGCATCCGGGCGAAATGCAGCAGGATCTGCGTTATCACCGTGATGGCCAGCGTTGCCGGTAGCAGGCCCGCCGCCGTCCCGAGCAGGAACTGATGGAACCGCAGCCGGGTCGTTCCCGCGGCCACATTGGTTACGACATGGGGAAGCAGCGGGAACAGGTTGACCACCATCACGCTGAACACCCCCCGCCGGGCCAGGGCACGGTTGAGACGTTCGATCCGTGGACCGGCACGTCGCTGCAGCAGGTTCTCGCCAAACAGCCAGCCGACGAAATAGCCAATCACGGCCCCCAGGAGCGTCGCCGTGTAGACAATGACAAAGCCTTGCCAGGGACCCAGCAGCATCACGCCGAGAGCCACCAGCAGGAAGTGTGGGACGGCAAGCTGTTGGGCAGCAACCATTACCGAGAAGATCAGCCACGGGAACCACGTCGCGTCGCTGAAGCGTTGGCCCAGAGCCTGAATCCGCTCGGGCTGCCAGCCCTCTCCCGGTGACAGGAACGACCATAGCAGCGCAAGAGCCAACACCGTGACCAACAGACCCACCAGCAAGCGTGGACGGTTACCGACAGTCATCGCAGCACCCAAAGGTACGCATCGGTGTTGGGCGGATGCTCCAGCCCTACCAGTTCCTCACCATCCAGGGAGTATGCCGGCGCTACGCCTGGCAGACCATAGCCGCCCATCAACTGGCATCGCCCGCGTGGCCTTGCGGATCAGCCGCGATCATTGAACTAGGCTTGTGATTGCAACCACTTCTAACGGCCCCGGCAAAGGCTATCCCTTGGAGGGATTTCCCATGAACAACGCACAGCTCAACCAGCTCATGGAACGCTACGTAGCCACCGGTTGTGCCAGCCCCGCCACGGAATTCGCCGAGCGCGCCGAGAACGCCGAGATCTGGGACGCGGACGGTCGCCGCTTCATTGACTTTGCCGGTGGTATCGGGGTGCTCAACCTCGGCCATCGCCACCCGCGCGTCGTGGAAGCAGTGAAGACACAGCTCGACCGGCTGATGCATACCTGCGCGGTTGTCATGCCGTATGCGCCCTATGTTCAACTGGCCGAGAAGCTGGCTGAACTGACCCCTATCAACAGCGATCAGATCAAGGTCATGCTGATCAACTCCGGGGCGGAGGCGCTGGAGAACGCGGTGAAGATTGCCCGCTCGGCAACAGGCCGCAGCGGCGTGATCTGCTTCGACGGTGGCTTCCACGGCCGCACGTTCATGACCCTGGCCATGACCGGCAAAGTCCTGCCCTACAAGAACGACTTCGGCCCCATGCCCGGGGACGTGTTCCGCGCGCCCTTCCCCGTTCCCTATCACGGCATCACCGAGGAGCAGGCGCTGGACGCACTGGAGATGCTGTTCAAGACGGACCTGCCACCCCATCACACCGCGGCCATTGTCATCGAACCGGTGCTCGGTGAAGGCGGTTTCTACGTTGCGCCACCCACGTTCCTCCAGGCCCTGCGCGAACTCTGCGACGAGCACAGCATCATGCTGGTGTTCGACGAAGTGCAGTGCGGCTTCGGCCGCACGGGCAGGCTGTTCGCCTGCGAGCACAGCGGCGTAAAACCGGACCTCATGACCATGGCCAAGAGCCTGGCGGACGGCATGCCGCTGTCCGCCGTAGTGGGGCGCGCGGACGCCATGGATTCCTCCGGCCCGAACTCTCTGGGCGGCACCTACAGCGGCAACCCGCTGTCGTGCGCCGCTGCGCTGGCGGTTCTGGGCGTCATTGAGGAGGAAGACATCCTCGAACGCAGCCAGGCCCTTGGCGGCAGGCTGGCGAAGCGCTTCTCTGAATGGGAACAAGCCTTCGACTGCGTGGATTACGGCCGCAACCTGGGGTCGATGGCCGCCTTCGAGCTGGTATCGGACAAGGCCCGGCACACACCAGATGCAGAACTCGCCGGCGCCGTCTGCAACACGGCCCGGGAGCAGGGCCTCATTCTTCTGCCCTGCGGGCTTTACGGGAACAGCATCCGGACGCTGATGCCGATCACCATCGAGGACGACGTGCTCGAGGAGGGCCTGGCGATCATCGAGGCGGTGCTGCGTGACCTGACGGGCGGCAACGTCTGACCGGGGAGATTACCGCCATGCGACGAGGACTGGCGAGCACTGTGTTCGTGATGCTATGCACTGCTGCCCTAGGCGCCCCCGGCCATGCACAAAGCGGTGACGTCATTCGCCTGCCCGAACCGCAGCGCACCGGTGCGGTATCCGTCGAGGAAGCCCTGGAAGCGCGTCGCTCGGTGCGCAGTTATTCGGCCGTCCCGCTGGAACTGGAGACTATCGGGCAACTGAGCTGGGCGGCCCAGGGCATCACGCGACCGGGACCGGGTTACCGGACCGCGCCCTCGGCGGGCGCCACCTTCCCGATCGAGATCGACCTTCTGATCCATGGCCTGGATGAGGTTGAAACTGGAGTCTACCGCTACCTTCCCGAGGAGCATGCCCTGCGGCAGCGCTTTTCCGGTGACCATCGCAACGCCCTGCGGTGGGCTGCACTGCGGCAACGCCCGGTCGTCGACGCCCCCGTGGTCATGGTC
>SLLM01000415.1 GCA_007134055.1 Ectothiorhodospiraceae bacterium
ATGCGGGAGATCTCCGCCACCCTGCGGCGCGTCTACCGTGCCGAGGGGACGGTAGTGGTGCCCGGCGGCGGCACATTCGCCATGGAAGCGGTCGCCCGTCAGTTCGCCACCGGCCGGTGCTGCCTGGTGATCCGCAACGGCTGGTTCAGCTATCGCTGGAGCCAGATTCTCGAAGTGGGCGGCATCCCGGCCAGCACAACCGTGCTCAAGGCGGCGCCTGCCTCGCCGGAGCGGCAGGCGCCGTTCGCGCCACCACCGGTCGACACCGTCACGGAGCGCATCCGCAAGGAGAAGCCGGACGTGGTCTTCGCACCCCACGTGGAAACCGCGGCCGGGCTGCTGTTGCCAGACGACTACATCCGTTCCGTTGCCGACGCGACCCACGAAGTTGGCGGCCTGTTCGTGCTGGACTGCATTGCCTCCGGCGCCCTCTGGGTAGACATGCAGACCAGCGGCGTGGATGTCCTCATAAGTGCGCCGCAGAAGGGCTGGAGCGCGTCACCCTGCAGCGGCCTGGTCATGCTGAGCGCAAACGCGCTGGACCGCCTCGGTAACAGCCAGAGTACGAGCTTTGCCTGCGACCTGCGGAAATGGCGGCAGATCATGGAAGCCTACGAGGGTGGCGGTCACGCCTACCACGCCACGCTGCCCACCGACGCCCTGGCACGTTTCCGGGATTCCATGCGGGAGACCGAGGCACAGGGTTTCGACACCGTGCGCCGGCAGCAGCTCGACCTCGGCCACCGGGTTCGCGAAGTATTCTCGCAGCACGGGTTCCGCAGCGTGGCGGCAGAGGGATTCCAGGCACCGGGAGTGGTTGTCTGCTACACCGATGACGACGCGATGCACAGTGGCAGGCGGTTCGCGGAGGCCGGCCTGCAGACAGCGGCGGGTGTTCCCCTCATGTGTGACGAGCCACCGGACTTCAAGACCTTTCGTGTGGGCCTTTTCGGCCTCGACAAGCTCGCTCACGTGGAGCGCACCGTCTCCAACCTCGACCAGGCGTTGCGACGCTTCGCCGGTGCCTGATACCCCAGGGGGTGAATCGCCGGCAGACGAAAAAAAGCCCCGCGTCTCCGCGGGGCGACAACACCATGCCCACCCTGTTATTCGTATTGCGCGCCGATTCAGCCTGCGCTGGTTTCGGCGTCTGCCTGGGTGTCCAGGTACTCCCGGGCATACCGACTGCCGTTCATGGCCGCACGATAGAACCAGCGGATGGCTTCGCCGTAATCTTCCTCCAGCCCCCGGCCTTCCGCGTACATGACGGCAAGATTGTGCTGTGCGTCCGGATGTCCCTGTTCCGCCGCACTTTTCAACCAACGTGCCGCCAACTGCTGGTCACGTTCCACCCCCTGCCCGGTTGCGTGCAGAAATCCCAAGGCATGCTGGGCCTCGGATAGGCCCCGCATGGCCGCCTGCCGGTAGAACCGGGCAGCCGTGTCCATGCAGATCTCCACACCGTCACCCATCTCGTACCGCCTCCCGATCTGGTAGGCCGCAACTGCCATTTCCGCACTGTTCACCATGGTCTTTCCCCCGCGATCTCTGCTGGCGCTCCTGCGCTCCTGGCCATACTCAAGCAGGAAACGGGCCAACCCTGTGCAGGATCATAAAATCAGTCAGTTATGGGATACCTGGGACACAGGAGTGACGCGGGAGGGCAGGCGGCCCCGGGAGCGGGTGCCGGGAAGTGTCACCTGAGCGTCACAGCCGGTGTGGCATCGTCCCCACGCTGACCATCAGGCGGAGGGTTTCGTTCCATGTAATCCGGATGCGCCGTGCGGATCAGCAACAAGGCCAGCAGAATCGCCGGTATGCCGATCACGGCGGAGCCGATGAAGAACCAGAACCAGCCGAGCTGGCTGGCCACGACTCCGGTGAACCCACCCAGGAACTGCCCCGGCAGCGTCATGACGGAACTGAACAGGGCGTACTGCGTAGCGGTGTAGGCAGTGTTGGTCAGGCTCGACAGATAGGCGATGAACACGGCGATGGCCATGCCGCCGGTGATATTGTCCGCGACAATCGCCAGAACGAGACCATGAATCTCCGGGCCCAGCACGGCCAGCCAGGAAAAGGTCAGGTTGGTGAGCGGAGCCATCACCGCGGTGATGACCAGCATCGGCGCGATGCCGTACCGCGCCACCAGCGCACCGCCCACAGCGGCACCGGTCAACGTCATCGCCAGACCGAAGGCGGCCGCCACGTTGGCGATCTCACGCATGCTGAAACCCAGGTCGAGATAGAAGGGGTTGGCCATCACGCCCATGAAGATGTCGCTGATGCGAAACGTGGCGATGAACGCCAGCACGGCGAGTGCCGCAAGCCCGTAGCGGCGGAAGAAATCGGCGAACGGGCAGATCACCGCGCCGATGAACCACGCTCCCAGGTCCCTGCGCAGGCCGCGATGGCTGGTGGCGGCGAGGTAGTCCAGCACCCGTTGCTCCAGTTGCCGGGTACCCATGCTGACCCGTACTTCGGGCTCGCGAATGATCAGCGTGGTGACAATGCCAACCCCCATCAGCAGCGCCATGGCGCCGTACGCCAGGCTCCAGTTACCCACCGCGGCGATGTGCAGGGCGCCGGCGCCGGCTGCCAGCAGCGCTACCCGGTAACCGGTAACGTACGTGGCTGCCATGGCACCCTGGCGGCGGCGACTCACTGCTTCTACCCGGTAAGCATCCACGGCGATGTCCTGGGTGGCCGAGGCGAACGCGGCCACCACCGCCCACACCGCCACCAGCCACAGGTGGCGAAGCGGATCGGTGAAGGCAATACCAAGAAGACACAGCGCGATCAGCACCTGCGCAAGGAGGATCCAGGCGCGGCGACGGCCCAACACAGCGGTAAGCCAGGGTATGGACAGGCGGTCGACAATGGGTGCCCAGACGATCTTGATGCTGTGCGCCAGGCCAACCCAGCTGAGGAAGCCAATGGCAGCCAGCTCGACGCCCAGGTCCCGCAACCAGGCGGTAAACGTCCCCCCCACCAGCAGCAGGGGCAACCCGGCTGCGAACCCCAGGAAGGCCATGCCCACCACCCGCGGATGCAGGTAGACACGCAGCGCTTCCCGCCTCCCGGCGCGGCCCGTGTCAGCGCTCATGTCCCGGGCCCGGCACGGTCGGCTGCGAGCCGCAACCGGGATGGCGCTCCCCGGCCCCGCCTATCCGGAATGACGACCACGGGACATGATCCATTTCTCCAGTTCCACCAGCAGGAACACCATGAACCCCGCCACCAGTATCACGGCCCAGTCCGCCGCTGCCAGGCCCCGGGTATCGAACAGCAGCTGCAACGGCGGAGCGTAGGTGAACAGCAGCTGCAGCAGCAGAATGGCGCCGATGGACGCCGGCACCCAGCGATTGCCGGTGAGCAGTCCACTGCCAAGCGCCGGAGTATGGACGAAACGGGCGCTGACCAGGTAGAACACCTGGCAGACCACCAGGGTATTGACGGCCAGGGTGCGCGCCAGGGCCTCCTCCCCCTCGACCAGACGCAGCAGGAATATGGTCACGGTCGCCACCACCAACAAAGAGGACACGAACGCAACACGCCACACGAGGAAGGCGGTGAGGATGGGCTCCCCCGGCGGGCGCGGCGGGCGCTTCATCACCCCGGGCTCGGTCGGCTCGAAGGCCAGAGCCAGGCCCAGGGTCACAGCGGTGACCATGTTGACCCAGAGGATCTGCACGGGGCTCATCGGCAGCATCATCCCGGCCAGCACTGCCAGGACGATGACGCCGGCCTGGCCACCGTTGGTGGGCAGCACGAACAGTAGCGCCTTGCGGAGGTTATCGTAGACGGTACGCCCCTCCTCCACCGCCCGGGCAATCGACGCGAAATTGTCATCCGCCAGCACCATGGCGCTCGCTTCCTTGGAAACCTCCGTACCCTTCCGCCCCATGGCGACGCCGACATCGGCACGCTTGAGCGCCGGGGCGTCATTCACCCCGTCCCCGGTCATGGCCACCACCTCTCCCGACGCCTGCAGGGCGCGGACCAGGCGTAGCTTGTGCTCGGGGCTGGCCCGGGCGAAGACATCGGTTTCCTCCACCAGCCCCTGCAGGGCCTCGTCGTCCACCTCCTCAACCTCACGGCCGGTTACGGCGGTCGTGCCGTCGCCGATTCCCAGGGTCTTGCCGATGGCACGGGCGGTACGGCCGTGGTCCCCGGTGATCATCTTCACCCGGATACCCGCCTCGCGACAGCTTGCCACCGCCTCGATGGCCTCCTGCCGCGGTGGGTCGATGATGCCGACCAGGCCCAGTAGCACCAGCCCGCTTTCCACGTCCTCGAAACGGAGCGCGCCTTGCCCGGAATCCGCCGGTTTCATGGCCAGGGCCAGCAGGCGCTGGCCGCGGTCGGCGATCCTGTCCATCTGCCCGTCCCAGTATTCCCGGTCCAGAGCCCGGGTTTCACCTTCGGCGTACTGCCCCTCGCACATGTCCAGGACCCGTTCCGGCGCTCCCTTGAGATAGATGACGCTCTCGCCCTGGTGATCATGGTGCAGGGTAGCCATGAACCGGTGCTCCGACTCGAAGGGGATGGCATCCACCCGGGGGAGGGCTTCGTGCAGCCGCCCGGGCTCGAGGCCGGCCTTCATGGCCAGTGTCACCAGCGCCCCCTCCGTGGGATCCCCCTGCATCACCCAGTCGTCGCCTTCCCGCTTGACCGTCGCGTCATTGCACAGCAGTGCGGCCGCAAGCAGTGATTCGAGTCCCGGGAGCCGCTCCGGATCCACCGGTTCCCCGTCCCCTTCCAGGGCGCCCTCCGGAGCGTAGCCCACACCACTCACCGCCAGCTCCCGGTCCGGGAGAACGATGCTCTGCACGGTCATTTCATTGCGCGTCAAAGTCCCGGTCTTGTCGGAACAGATCACGGTGACCGAGCCGAGCGTCTCCACCGCTGGGAGCCGGCGGATGATGGCATTGCGGTGGGCCATCCGCTGCACGCCGATGGCAAGCGTAATGGTCATGATGGCGGGCAACCCTTCCGGAATCGCCGCCACCGCGAGGCCCACGGCAGCCAGGAAGACCTCCGCCAGTGGATAGTCCCGGGCGAAATAGGCAAACGCGAAGGTGAGACCGGCGAGGCCGATGATCGCCACCGCCAGCCAGCGACCGAAGACGGCGACCTGCCGCAGCAGTGGCGTGGTGATGGTCTCCACGTCTTCCAGCATCTGGCTGATCCGGCCGATTTCGGTCTCGCTGCCGGTCCCCACCACGACCCCCTGGGCGGAGCCGTAGGTGACCAGGGTGCCGGAGTACGCCATACCGGTCCGGTCGCCCAGCTCGGCGTCGGCATCGACCGCGTCCGTGCCCTTGTCCACCGGGACGGATTCGCCGGTGAGTACTGCCTCATCGACCCGCAGATCCCGCACCCGGAACAGCCGCAGGTCCGCGGCCACCTTGTCCCCGGACTGCAGCACGACCACGTCTCCGGGCACCAGCTCCTCCGCCGGGCGCTGCTCCCGACGCCCGCCCCGCAACACCGTCGCCTGGGGGGAGAGCATCTCGCGAATGGCCTCGAGAGCCTTCTCCGCCTTGCCTTCCTGAATCACACCGATCACGGCATTGATGACCACCACGCCCAGGATGACCGCCGTGTCCAGCCAGTGCCCCAGCAGCGCGGTAACCCCGGCAGCGGCGATCAGCACGTAGATCAGCATGTTGTGGAACTGCAGGAGGAAACGCATCGCCAGCCCGTGCCTCCTTGCCGCCGGGAGCCGGTTGGGACCATGTTCCTGCAGGCGACGTGCGGCTTCCTCGTCGGAGAGTCCCTTCTTTCCGGTTTCGAGGGCGTTGACGACGTCCTCCGATGGCCAGGCATGCCAGCTTGCTTGATCTGTCGGTGGCTTAGTCATTACTAACCTTTCCGGAAGTCTTGTCAGGTGTCAGCGTTTGCGGAAGCATCGGCGGATGATGGCGAAACCGGGCGTTGGGTTGTGCCGCCACCATCCCCATGTATTCCCGCAGGCTGCTGTCGCGGCAAGCGGAGGGGTGATCCGATCGCCGCGGGTGAACGGTATCACGCAAAACCCTTGCGGAAGGCTCCGCCAGGCGACTGCGGCCCCTGAGCCCATCCGGGGGGCATCGTGGCAGCGCCGCAAGGGGTACGTGCTGCGTCGGGGGATGTCCCCGCGGCCTTGCCCACATGCCCTGCCGCAACGGCGCACGACGCTGCCGCCGCATGGCAATATCTCCGGGAAGGCTAGTAGAGTACCGTATTCGCCTAGCACCCCTAACGCCAGCGACAGGGATACCCATGAGCGACCCCAGGCACCAGAAACTCCTCATTCTCGGCTCCGGTCCGGCCGGCTACACGGCCGCCATCTACGCCTCCCGTGCCAACCTGCAGCCGGTCGTGGTCACGGGCATCGAAATGGGAGGCCAGCTCACCACCACCACCGACGTGGACAACTGGCCCGGCGACGTGGAGGGCCTGCAGGGGCCGGACCTGATGGAGCGCATGCGCAAGCATGCCGAGCGTTTCGGCACCGAGATCATTTTCGACCATATCAACGAGGTGGATCTGGACAGCCGCCCGTTCCGCCTGCAGGGTGACCAGGGCGGTTACACCTGCGATGCGCTGATCATCGCCACGGGAGCCAGCGCCCGCTATCTGGGCCTGCCGTCCGAGGAGGCGTTCATGGGCAGGGGCGTCTCCGCCTGCGCCACCTGTGACGGCTTTTTCTACCGTGGCCGCGAAGTGGCGGTAATCGGCGGCGGCAATACGGCAGTGGAGGAAACCCTCTACCTGTCGAACATTGCCGATCACGTGACGCTGGTCCACCGGCGCGATTCCCTGCGCGCCGAGAAGATTCTCCAGGATCAGCTCATGGAGAAGGTCGCCGCCGGCAAGGTGTCCCTCCAGTGGGACCACGTGCTGGAGGAGATCCTCGGCGATGATTCCGGTGTAACCGGTGCCCGGCTCCGCTCAACCCGGACGGGAGAAGCGCGGGACCTGTCCCTGGCGGGAGTGTTCATCGCCATCGGCCATACACCCAACACCGGGATTTTCGCCGGCCAGCTGGACATGGCGGGCGGCTACATCAAGGTTCGCAGCGGGCTCCAGGGTGATGCCACGGCGACCAGCGTACCCGGCGTGTTTGCGGCCGGAGACGTGATGGATCACGTCTACCGCCAGGCGGTTACCTCCGCAGGAACGGGCTGCATGGCGGCACTGGATGCCGAGCGCTATCTGGACAGCCTGGAATCCGCCCGCGTCTCCGGCGCCCGGACAGACAGCACGGCGGCCGGCTGAACCGGCCGCCCCGGCGTCCTGCGCCCGCTCCCCTGGCACTCTCGGGGTGATGCGGACATTGGTTGCAACACCTCCATAAGGTTGGGCCGGGGCCGGAGATGACTTA
>SLLM01000344.1 GCA_007134055.1 Ectothiorhodospiraceae bacterium
ATCTGGATCAAGAGCCACAGGCCCTGGGCGGCGAACGGTGAAATTCCGGTCGGGGTGTTGTTTTCCCTGACCGGAGCGGTGGCGGTGGTGGAGAGCACCCTGCATGACGCCGCCATGATGGCCATCGAGGAGATCAACGATGCCGGCGGGGTTCACGGCATGCGCCTCAACCCCATCGTCGAGGACCCGGCATCGGATCCGGCGACCTTTGCCGATCGGGCGCGGCGTCTGGTCATCCGGGACAACTGTGTCAGCGTGTTCGGGTCCTACACGTCCGCCAGCCGCCAAGCGGTGTTGCCGGTGGTCGAGGGACGCAACAATCTCTACTGGTACCCGACCCTCTACGAGGGGCGGGAGTGTTCCCGCAACGTCATGTACGGCGGCGCCGTGCCCAACCAGCAGCAGCAGGACTTCGTGCCCTGGCTGGCGGAGAATTTCGGTGGCCGCTTCTATCTGATCGGCAACAACTACGTGTACCCGCGGGAGGAGAACAACGTCTGCAAGATAATTCTCGATCGCATCGGCGGCGAGCCTGTGCACGAGGAGTACGTCCCCATCGGCCATTCCGACTTCAGTTCGGTGATCAACCGGATCCGGCGGGAGGAGCCGGACGTGATCTTCTGCACCCTGGTGGGGGATTCCGACGTCGCCTTCGCCCGGCAGTTCCACGCCGCCGGGTTCGATCCCGAGCAGTTGCCCGTGGCCAGCCTGACCCGGTCCGAGGTGGAGGTGAAGGCGATCGGCGGGGACGCCGCCGCCGGACATTTCTCCTCCGCCCCCTACTTCATGGGCCATCAGTCGGCGGAGAACGAGGCGTTCGTCGAGGCGTACCTGCGCAAGTACGGCGATGATCAGGTAACCCATTTCGTCAACGAAGCGGCGTACTTCCAGGTGTACCAGTTCAAGGCGGCCCTGGAGCGCCTCGATCCCGGCGACATCAATCCCGTCAGTATCCGTGATGCCGCCGTGGGCCTCACCACCATGGCCCCCCAGGGCGAAGTGGTCATCGACGAGAACCTCCACACCCACCTCTGGCCCAAGGTTGCCCAGTGGCGTAGCGACGGTCAGGCGGACGTGGTTCTGCAGTCCGACGAACGCGTCGAACCACTGCCGTACTGGGCCTACGAAGGCCAGGACTGCACCGGCGAGGGCCTCGTGCGGAGTTGATGCCGGCCGGCCCGGCGGCCCGCGATTCCCGGCCGCCGGGCCCGTACGTGGGGTGGATATCGATGGATGCGTTCTTCAACCAGGCATTCGCCGGGCTGAGCATGGCCTCGATCCTGCTGATGGTGGCGCTGGGGCTGGCGATCATCTATGGCGCCATGGGCGTGATCAACCTGGCCCACGGTGAGTTCGTGATGCTGGGCGCCTACAGTGCCTGGCTGCTGCAGACTTACTTCGGATTCAGCATCCTGGTTTCCCTGCCGGTGGTATTTCTCATGGTCGCCCTGATCGGCCTTGCCGTGGAACGGGGTGTGGTGCGATGGCTCTACCACCGACCTCTGGACACGATTCTCGCCACCTGGGGCATCGGCATCGTGCTGCAGCAGCTCGTGCGCATGGGGGTAGGTACCGATTCCCGCTACGTCGCGCGCCCCACGATACTCGACGGCAACGTGGTGCTTGGCGGCGTGGTGATGTCCAACTACCGGATCTTCGTCGTCGTATTTTCCATCGCCGTGCTGGCGGCTACCTGGTACCTGCTGACCCGCACCGAATACGGCACGCGGCTGCGCGCCGTCATCCAGAACAAGGAAATCTCGGAGTGCTACGGCATACGATCCGAGCGCGTGTATGCGATGACGTTTGCCTACGGCGCCGGTCTCGCCGGTATCGCCGGTGCGCTGGTAACGCCGCTGGTGAGTGTGACGCCCACGATGGGAACCTATCTGGTGGTGGATGCCTTCCTGGTGGTCATCCTGGGTGGCGTCGGCAGCCTGATGGGAACGGCTGTCGCCGCCGGGCTGGTGGGAGAGGCCACAGCGCTGTTCTCGTTCCTGCTCAACGACACCCTGGGCCGGGTGGCGGTGCTCTGCGCAATCATTCTTCTCATCCGGTTCATGCCGCAAGGCCTGTTTCCGGACAGGGTACGGCGCTGAGGGGGCGGCATGAACAATCGATTCAGATTCGACTGCATCGGCTATGGCCTCTTTCTGGGACTGATCCTGCTCGTGGTGCCGTGGGCCCTGGACTTTGACGGCTTTGAACTCAACACCTTCGCCCGCTACCTGACGCTGGGCATGGTGGCCATGGCACTGGCTCTCTCCTGGGGCGGTGCCGGCATTCTCAACCTGGGCCAGGCAGCTACCTTCGGCCTCGGTGCCTACATCATGGCCATGCACCTGAAGCTCAAGGCCAGCGCTCACATGCCGGACGGCATGCCGGATTTCATGGGCTGGACCAACGTGGAATCCCTGCCCTGGTTCTGGGAGCCGTTCCACTCGTTGCCGGTGACGATCCTGGCGGGGTTTCTGGTCCCCGTGCTGCTGGCGGCGGTGATCGGCATCTTCATGTTCCGTGGCCGTATCACCGGTGTGTTCGTGGCGATCATCACGCTGGCCTTCCTGGTGGCCATCCAGTTGGTGTTCATCGAAGAGCAGCGCTACACCGGTGGCTTCAACGGGATTACCGGGCTGGCGCCGCTGGAACTGTTCGGCTGGAGCGTCGATAACTACAGCCTGAGCTTCTACTACTTCGTCTCCGGGTGCCTGATCGCCGCCCTGGTTCTGGCCCTGGGCCTTGTTCGCAGCAAGGTGGGGCTGGTGCTGCGGGCGATCAAGGAAGACCCGGCGCGGGTCCGCTTCTTCGGCTACGACGTCGCCCGCTACGAAACGCTGGCCTTCTGCGCCTCCGCCGCCATCGCCGGCTGGGCGGGCATGCTCTACGTCCTGGTGCTGCAGTTCGCCTCCCCCACCTACATGGGCGTCCCCTTCAGTCTCGCCATCGTCATCTGGTGCGCCGTCGGCGGCCGCGAGTCCCTGGTGGCCGCGGCCCTGGGGGGCATCATCGTCAACATGCTGGAGGGGCGGCTCTCGGACCTGTTCGTGGACGGCTGGACCCTGTTCCTGGGTGCCCTGTTCATCCTGGTGGTGCTGGTCATGCCGCGGGGGCTCTACGGACTGTTCCAGAACCTGCTGGAGCGGGTAACCGAATTCTACCGGCAGGCCCGTGCCGAGCGGCGCGAAACCCTGGCCTCGGCGCAGTCGATCGTCTCCGAGCCTACCGACAAGGGAGGGCGCTGAGATGGCACAGCTGGAGCTCAGGGGGCTGGCGGTGCAGTTCGGTGGCGTGCGCGCCGTGGACGGACTCGACCTGACGCTGCAGGACGGCGAACTGCGTTGCCTGATCGGGCCGAACGGCGCCGGCAAGTCCACCACGCTGGACCTGATCTGCGGCAAGACCGCACCGACCGGAGGCGAGATCCTGTTCGACGGCAGGAACATCACCGGACTGCCGGAGTTCAGAAGGGCGCGGGCCGGTATCGGGCGAAAGTTCCAGACGCCCTCGGTATTCCGGGAGCTGACCGTGATCGAGAACCTGGAGATCGCCCGGTCCGCCCGGCCAGGAGTGTTTTCCTCGCTGACCGTGTTCCGCTCCCGCTACCCGGGCAGGATGCAGGAGGTGGTGGAACTGGTGGAACTGGCGGAAGAACTCCACACCCGGGCCGGGAACCTCTCCCACGGCCAGATGCAGTGGCTGGAGATCGCCATGCTGCTGATGCAGGACGCACGGTTGATTCTCATGGACGAACCGACCGCCGGAATGACCATCCAGGAGACCCGGAAGACCGGGGAGATCTTTGCGTCCCTGCGCGGCAGCCACACCATGATCGTGGTGGAGCACGACATGAACTTCGTTCGCCAGATTGCCGGCACGGTCACGGTCATGGACCAGGGTGCGCTGCTCGCCGAGGGTAGCATCCAGGAGGTGGAGCGTGATCCGGCGGTGCGGGCCGCCTACCTCGGAGACGGAGGCAACGGCCATGCTTGAGGCGAGCGCACTGTTTTCCTACTACGGCAAGAGTCCGATCATTCAGGACGTGGATTTCCGGGTCGAGGCCGGGAGTTTCACCAGCATCCTGGGGCGCAACGGCGTGGGCAAGACCACCCTGCTGCGCACCATCATGGGGTTGACGGACGCCATCACCGGCGCGTTGCGTTTCGAGGGCGCGGATCTGGCCCGTATGCCCACCCATCGGCGTGGTCGTCTGGGAATCGGCTACATCCCCCAGGGGCGGGAGATCATCCCCCGCTTCACGGTGCGGGAGAACATTGTCATGGGTACCTACGCCCGGGCGGACGGCAAGCGCAGCATTCCGGAATTCATCTTCGAACTGTTTCCGATCCTGCGGGACTTTCTCGGTCGCCGGGGTGGCGATCTGTCCGGCGGCCAGCAGCAACAGCTGGCCATTGCCCGGGCGCTTGCCATGGGTCCCCGGGTGCTGTTGCTGGACGAGCCCACCGAGGGAATCCAGCCCAACATCGTCCGTCAGATCGAGGACGTCATTCTGAAGCTCAACCGGGAGATGGGGATCACCGTCATCCTGGTGGAGCAGAACGTGGGCTTTGCGCGGCGGGCGTCGGATCAGTTCATTCTCCTGGATAAGGGCCGGATCGCACTGACCGGCACGGGTGAGAAACTCACCAACGAGGTTGCGGATGAGTATCTCACGTTCTGAAAGGCTGGCGATGGCGTCAGTTCTACGAGGCAACGGGGCGGCGCGCCCCGGACACCACCAGTGGTGATTTGAGAGAGGAGTTGAATCATGCGTCACGGTGATATTTCCAGCAGCAAGGATACGGTTGGCGTCGCGGTGGTCAACTACAAGATGCCGCGTTTGCACACCAAGGCCGAGGTACTGGACAACGCCCAGAAGATTGCCGACATGATCGTCGGCATGAAGCAGGGCCTGCCCGGGATGGACCTGGTGATCTTCCCCGAGTACAGCACCCAGGGGATCATGTACGATCCGGACGAGATGTTCGCGACTGCGGCCTCGATCCCCGGCGAAGAGACGGAAATCTTCGCCCGGGCCTGCCGCAAGGCCAATACCTGGGGCGTGTTCTCGCTTACCGGGGAACGGCACGAGGAGCACCCGAAGAAGACTCCCTACAACACGCTGATACTGATGAACAACAAGGGGGAGATCGTCCAGAAGTACCGCAAGTGCATCCCCTGGTGTCCCATCGAGGGCTGGTATCCGGGGGACCGCACCTACGTGAGCGAGGGGCCGAAGGGCCTCAAGGTGAGCCTGATCATCTGTGACGACGGCAACTATCCCGAGATCTGGCGGGACTGCGCCATGCGCGGCGCCGAGCTGATCGTCCGTTGCCAGGGCTACATGTATCCGGCCAAGGAGCAGCAGATCAACATGGCCAAGTGCATGGCCTGGGCGAACAACTCGTACGTCGCCGTGGCCAACGCCTCCGGCTTCGACGGGGTGTACAGCTATTTCGGCCATTCCGCCGTGATCGGCTTCGACGGCCGCAGTCTGGGCGAGTGCGGCACGGAGGAGAACGGCATTCAGTACGGCCAGCTCTCGCTGTCGCAGATCCGCGATGCGCGCGCCAACGACCAGTCCCAGAACCATCTGTTCAAGCTCCTGCATCGCGGCTACACCGGCATGCATGACTCCGGTGACGGCGATCGCGGCCTGGCGGAGTGCCCGTTCGAGTTCTACCGCACCTGGGTGCAGGATGCCGAGAAGGCGCGGGAGGACGTGGAGAAGATCACCCGCCGCAAGATCGGTGTCGCATCCGCGCCGGTCAAGGACCTGCCGTACGACGCCAAGGAAGAAGAAGCGGCGGAGTAAACGCCCGCGTACCACTGCCGGCGGCCGGGTCGATGGCCTGGCCGCCGTTTCCTGTCCGCTGGAGGGGCCATGCCGTTTTTGAACGACATGCTGGATGACTCCGGTCGCCGCCGGCTGGAACGCGAGCGGCTGGATGCGGAGAACGCCGGTAGCATCATCCCCGGACAAGCTCCGGGGCCCGGCAGCATCGAGAGCCGGTACCGCTTCGACGTAGGCGGCATCATGGCGGCGGTGCGCGGCGAGATTCTCGGCCAGGACGAGGCGCTGGACGCGCTGGAGCGGATCCTGCGGATCGTCCGGGCCGATATCGCCGATCCCCGCCGGCCACTGCACACGGCCCTGTTCCTGGGGCCGACCGGGGTTGGCAAGACGGAACTGGTGCGAGCCCTGGCGCGGGCCCTGCACGGTGATGCCGACGCCTTCTGCCGGGTGGACATGAACACCCTCTCCCAGGAGCATTACGCCGCTGCCCTGACGGGGGCGCCACCAGGGTACGTGGGTAGCAAGGAGGGCACCACGATCCTCAACCAGGAACTCATCGAGGGCAGTCTGGGCAAGCCGGGAATTGTGCTCTTCGACGAACTGGAGAAGGCCTCCGACGAGGTGGTACAGGCGCTTCTCAACGTCTTCGACAACGGTATGCTGACGGTCGCCTCCGGGGAGCGCACGTACAGCTTTCGTAATGCTCTGGTGTTCATGACCAGCAATCTGGGTGCGCGCCGACTGCAGGCCTTCGAGGAGCGGCGCCGGCGCCTGCCGGGGCGGCTCTTCCCCATGACGCCCGCCCGCCGGCGACAGCGCCTCAACCGGATGATGGAGCGCGAGTTGCTGCGTCGCTTCACCCCCGAGTTTATCAACCGCATCGATACCGTCACCGTGTTCAACTGGATCCGCGGTGCCGTGGTGGAGGAACTGGTGGACCTGGAAACCCGCCGCCTCAACCGGCGTCTGCTGAAGCATGACGTGGAACTGCAGCTCGCTCCGGGGGTCCGCCGCCACATTGCCAGGAAGGGCTTTGATCGGAAGTACGGGGCCCGCTCGCTGCGCCGCGCCATGCGGCACGACGTGGAAGCACCACTCGCCCATTTCCTGCTGACCGACTTCCACGGCGTCGGTGACCGTCAGACGCTGGAAGCCTATCTCGAGGGTGGGGTGGTGCGCTTTCGCATCGGCGCGGATCACAGCAGCACCGCGCCCTGACCCGACGGCCGGCGGGACCGGCGATAGCCACTCGACCTGGCGGGGTCCCCTGTGGCATCTTCTTCCGCACTACCTGCATGCGATGCGAGGAAACCATGTCCAGCGAAAACCTGCACGAGGCGCGCGAGGACCTGCCGGAAGAAGTCATCGACAAGCACCGCGCCATCACTTCCCTGATGGAGGAACTGGATGCTGTCGACTGGTACGACCAGCGAGCCGCGGTGACCAGCGACGCCGAACTGCGGGAGATTCTGCTACACAACCGGAACGAGGAAATGGAGCACGCCGCGATGGTGCTCGAATGGCTGCGGCGTCGCTATCCGGTGATCGACGAGCATCTGCGCACCTACCTGTTTCAC
>SLLM01000394.1 GCA_007134055.1 Ectothiorhodospiraceae bacterium
CAGATCGGAGTAAATGGCCTGGTCATGGGCCTTGTGCTCCGGATTCGCCATGGTCTTGCGTTCCACCAGGTACGGGCCGGATTCCAGTTCCGGCACGGTTGCTGACTCCACGGTGAAAAACCGGGCCCTGGATCCTTCGGCGACGACTACACAGTATTGACTCATCCTGAACTCCTTACAGAAGTCGCGGGGGAAGGGAGCGGCGCAGGGGGATCGGACGTCGACGTCCGGTCGACTGCGGCACGGGCGCCGAGGCCCATCGAATCTGCCAACGGTGCACACCGGGCGGACTCGCTCTGAACCGACGGTATTGAACATGGGTGCCCGACGCGGGGGCATGCCAGCACCGGCGAAGTGACCGGAGTGGCGGCAGGAGGTGCTATGCTGCGGGTTTCGCGGCATCCGGCGGGGTCTCCTGATGGTCTCATGCGCCATCTTGAAGTATAGAACATGCGCTCGGCAATGATGTCGGAACCGTCGCCGGATGATGGTGCGACCCGGTATCGTGCCCGGATGGCCCTGGACCCCTGGCATGATGGGACGCGGTACCGTCCGGTACGGTCCCGGGTCCTGAGCGCGGATGAACAAGGAAACGTCCATGTCCAGACTGATCAAGTGGTTGCTGTTCGGAGTAGTGGGTATCGTCGCGCTGGTGGTGGCGCTTGTTGTCGCCATCGTGCTGCTGGTGGATCCCAACGACTATCGAGATGACATCGCGCGGCTGGTGCATGAAAACACCGGCCAGCAGCTCGTGATCGAGGGTGATATTCGTCTTTCCTTCTTCCCCTGGCTGGGCCTGGACCTGGGACGCACCCGACTGGAGAATCGCGAGGGGTTCGGCGAGCAGCCCTTCGTCCAGGTGGAGAGCGCGGGCATCGCTGTGCGGCTCCTGCCGCTACTCAGGCGCGAGGTGGTGATGGACACCGTCCGCATGGACGGCCTGCTGGTACACCTGGTGCGTAACGAGCAGGGGGAGGGGAACTGGGAACTGGATCTCCCGGAGAGTCCGGACGACGTCACCACGGAGGCACCGGAGGAGGCGCCGGAAGCGGAACCCGCGGAAGACCCGGCCCCGCCGGTTACGATCGCGCGCCTTGACGGGGTGGAGCTGACCGGGCTGCGGGTAATTTACGATGACCGCCAGGCCGGTACCCGGCAGGAGGTCGGGCCCGCCAATCTCTACCTGGGGCGGATCGATCTGGACACGGATATCTCCCTGCAGGCGGACTGGGTGGCGGAGCTTGACGATGGTCTGCGCATCGAGGGCGAGCTGGATTCGTTGTTCCGCGTGGATCAGGACTTCAACCTGTTCCATTTTGCCCTGCGGGAGCTGGATCTGCGCACGTTCGCCGAGGGTCTGCCGGAAGACGGCCTGCGTTCCACCCTCGGTGCCGTGGTGGACGTTAACCTGGCGCAGGACAGCGCCCGCCTCGAGGCGCTGCGGTTGCGTACTGCGGGACTCGACCTGACCGCCCAGGCGGATGTTTCCGCGCTGACTGCCGATCCCGCCGTTGAAGGCAGTTTCGACCTGGCCGAGTCCGACGTGCGAGAAGTCCTGGTGGCGTTCGGACAGGACGTGGAGGATGATGGCCCCTACCCGTCGGATCTCACCCTCGGTGGACGCTTCGCATACGCCGGCGACGACCTGCGGCTAACGGACCTGCGTCTGCGCGCGGCAGGCATGGATCTGAGCGCAGAGGCGGAAGTTCTCGGAGTGACGGCGGGGCCGGCGGTCGCAGGCCGGTTCGAAGTGGCCGAAGTCGATCTCCGCGACGTCCTGCGTGCACTCAACCAGGATATCCCCGATACCGCAGATCCGGAGGTGCTGACGGCGTTCAGCGTTCGCGGCGAGTTCAGTGCCACCGAGGATGCCGCCGAGGTGGGTGGGCTCACCGTGCGGCTGGACGATACCAGCATGACGGGAAGCGTGTCCGTGCGGGAGTTCGAGGATCCCATGTTTGGTTTCGATATCGAAGTCGACGCACTGGATGCGGATCGCTACCTGCCACCCCCGGCCGAGGACGAGCCGGCGCCGGTCGAAGCGGTGGCGGATGATTCCGGGGCCGAATCGGCGGAGCTGCCGCTGGAGCTGCTTCGGGCCCTGCGGCTGGACGGCAATGTGCGGCTCGGCGAGCTGGTTATTCGGGAGCTGCTGTTCTCCGACCTGCACCTGACGGTGCAGGCGGATGGCGGACAGGTGCGCGTTCACCCCGTGGGTGCGCGGATGTACGGGGGTGAATACCGGGGGGACATCCGGGTCGACGCCCGTGGCGAGCAGGCGGTAATCAGCCTTGATGAGCGGGTGGAGGGGGTCCAGGCGCAGCCGCTGGTGCAGCACTTCATGGGCCGCAATCTGCTGGAGGGGACCGGTAACCTGAGCCTGCAGGCGGAGGCGGAAGGCGTGGAGGTCATGGATCTGGTCCGCACCCTGGTGGGCGAGGCGGAGTTTCGCTTCACCGACGGTGCGGTCATGGGCATGAACATCGCGCAGATGGTCCGGGGCGCCACCGCACGCCTGCAGGGCCAGCGAGCCGATGCCGCCGAGGTGCAGCGCACGGACTTTGCCGAGCTGGTGGGCCGGGTCGTGTTCGACCGGGGCATCGTCCGCAACGAGCACCTGGATGCCCAGTCGCCGCTGCTGCGTGTCGAGGGCGGCGGCGAGGCGAACCTTGTGGAGCAGACCGTGGACTATCGCCTCACCGTCAACCTTGTCGGCACCCTGCAGGGGCAGGGCGGCGAATCCCTGGACAACCTGCGCCACCTGCCGATTCCGCTGCGTATTCGCGGCTCCCTTCTGGCGCCGGGTATCACGCTGGATCTGGAGTCGGCGCTGGCCGACCAGCAGCGCCAGCGTCTGCGGGACGAGGAGGAGGCGCTGCGGCAGCAGGCCCGGGAAGCGGAGGCCGAGGCGCGGGAGCGCGCGGGGCGTGAGCGGGACCAGGCCGAGGCCCGCCTGCGCGAGGAGCGGGAAGCCGCCGAGGAGCGCCTGCGGGAGGAGCGCGAGCAGCGGGAAGGCGAAGTCGAGGATCGGGCCCGGGACCAGCTGCGTCGTTTGATTCGCTGATGCCGGCCGAGCGTCGCCCGCACACCTGGTTCCAGCAGCGGTTGCTGGACTGGTTCCGCCATCACGGCCGTCACGATCTGCCCTGGCAGAACCCGGCCACACCCTATCGGGTGTGGGTATCCGAGGTGATGCTGCAGCAGACCCGGGTCACGGTGGTGGTGCCGTACTTCCTGCGTTTCATGAACGCGTTTCCGGACGTGGCGGCGCTGGCCGCGGCCCACCTGGACCGCGTCCTGGCACTGTGGTCGGGGCTTGGTTACTACGCCCGAGCCAGGAATCTCCACCGTGCCGCAGGACTGATCATGGAGCGCCACGGTGGCCACATGCCGGAGCAACTGGATGCCTGGACGGCCCTTCCCGGAGTGGGGCGTTCCACCGCCGGCGCAATACTCTCGCTTTCCGGTGGGCAGCGCCAAGCGGTGCTGGACGGCAATGTCAAGCGGGTACTTGCCCGCTTCCATGCGGTGCCGGGGTGGCCCGGGCGCAGCAGCGTGCAGCGACAACTCTGGGAGCTGGCCGAAGCACAGCTTCCGGCGAATCGCTGCGACGCCTACACCCAGGCCATGATGGACCTGGGAGCCACCCTGTGTACCCGTTCCGATCCCGCCTGCGCGACCTGCCCGGTGCGGGACGGCTGTGCCGCGTTTGCCACGGGCAGCGTTGCCGCCTATCCCGAGCCTCGTCCCGGGAAGCGGCTCCCGGTGTGCCGTACCCGGATGCTGCTGCTTGAATCCGAACAGGGCGTGTTGCTGGAGAAACGCCCTCCCACCGGGGTTTGGGCCGGCCTGTGGAGTCTCCCCGAGTGCGAGCCCGGGCAGGAGGCGGCGATCTGCTGCCGGCAACGGTATGGTCTGGAGCCGGAGCGGATTCATCCCTGGGCCCCGTTCCGGCATACCTTCAGTCACTACCACCTGGACATCGAGCCAGTCCACGTACGTCTGGCCACGCCCCGCGGGGCGTTCGACGTGGCCGAGCGGGAGACGGTCTGGTATAACTCGGGCACTTCCGCGCGGGGTCTGGCGGCCCCGGTCAGCCGATTGCTGGAAAGGTGGCGAACAGGAGGGTGAATCATGGCCCGCACCGTGCATTGCGCGAAACTGGGAGAGGAGCTGGAAGGTCTGGACCGCCCCCCCTACCCCGGCGAACTGGGGCAGAGGATCTACGAGAACATATCCCGTCAGGCCTGGCAGCAGTGGCTGGGCCACCAGACCATGCTCATGAACGAGTACCGTCTTACCCCCATCGACCCCAAGGCCCGTAAGTTTCTGGAGGCGGAAATGGAGAAGTTCCTGTTCGGGGGAGGTGCGGCGCCGCCCCCGGACTACCAGCCCCCGGAAGAGCCCTGACGCATGGCCGAATCCCCTTCGCGGGCGTTGCGGCGCGCGCCCGTGGTGGACTTGACGGGCCCGAGTCAATCCTATTGAATAAGCGCCCTTGGCCAGGTAGCTCAGTCGGTAGAGCAGGGGACTGAAAATCCCCGTGTCGGCGGTTCGATTCCGTCCCTGGCCACCATCTTGCCCAGCCGAATCGGCCTGCCGCCGGTTCGGCTTTTTTCGCAGGTCTTCGGTGTTTGCCCGCCCCGCCTCCGGAACCAGCGTGATGGCAACAGGCGGACGAAGGCGGACATGTCGCTCGTGGAACAGCATGGCCGGGTCAACGACAAGCTGTTGCTGGGAATCGGTCTGACGGTGCTGGCCGGCGCCATGCTGGCCAGCATGGATGCCGTGGGAAAGCACCTGTCGCAATACTATCCCGTCCTGCAGGTGGTCTGGGCACGCTACTTCTTCCACGCGGTGCTGGTATTGATCCCGCTGTGCGCCCGCTATGGCACCGGCTTTGTCCACACCCGCCACCCATGGCTGCAAGGCATGCGCGCCGCCACCCTGATCGCGGTGACCGGACTTCTCTACCTGGCCCTGATTCACGTGCCTCTGGCCGATGCCACCGCCATCATGTTCTTTGCGCCGGTGCTGGTGACCGTGCTCTCGGCCATTTTTCTCGCCGAGCGGATCACCGCGGTCCGCGTGGGCGCGGTGCTGGCGGGGTTCGTGGGCGTGCTCCTCATCGTGCGCCCGGGGCTGGACACCAGCTGGTACATGCTGCTGCCCCTGGCGAGCGCCTGCATGCTGTCCGTCTACCTGTTGCTTACCCGGGCGCTGAGCGGCCGTGACAGCACTAGGACCACCCTGTTCTATACAACTGCCGCAGGCGCCCTGGGCCTGACACTGCTGCTGCCCCTGATCTGGCAGATGCCCGTGCTTGTGCACTGGCCGCTCATGCTGCTCATGGGCGCCCTCGGGGCGCTCGGGCACCTCTGCATCATTTCCGCCTTCGCCTTCGCCCCCGCGTCGGTACTGTCGCCGTTTCTCTACGCCCAGATCGTTGCCGCCATGATCATCAGTGTTACCGTCTTTGCCGATCCCCTGACCGCTCCGATGCTTGCCGGCACATTGCTGCTGGTGGCAAGCGGCCTGACCGTATGGTGGCGGGAGAATCGCCGCTGAACCGGTGGCGCCCGCACTGCGGGGCGGGTCGGTAGTAGGGGACAATGACGCGAGGAGGCGCAGCCATTACCGTCGTCTACCGCAATATTGCGCTCCTGGCGCTGGCGCAGGCCGTCCTGATGACCGGAACCTCCGTGCTGATCACCACCTCGGCGCTGGTGGGCCGTGACCTGGCAGGTGACCCCGCCCTCGCCACGCTTCCACTCGGCCTGCAGTTCCTGGCCATGACCCTGGCCACCATTCCCGCCTCCCTGTTCATGGGGCACTTCGGGCGTCGGGCGGGTTTCCTGGTGGGGATCGGCCTCGGCCTCTGCGGCACTCTGCTGGCCGGCTACGCCATCATGACCGACAGTCTGGTCGTCTTCTGCCTGGCAGCGCTTCTCATCGGCGCGTTCAACGGCACGGGCCAGTTCTACCGGTTCGCGGCGGCCGACATCGCCCCGGAAGGGCGACGGGCGCGGGCGATTTCCCTGGTTCTGGCGGGGGGTATCGTGGCCGGCTTCACCGGACCCAGTCTGGCCGCCTGGACCCGCACCCTGATGGCACCGGATTTCGCCGCCAGCTACCTGGTGCTGGGGAGCCTCTACCTGATCGGCGTGCTGGCCATAGCCCTGCTGCGCATCCCGCTGCCCCCTCGCCGGGTGCGCAGGGCGTCAGGACGGCCGCTTCCGGTGATCGCCGGACAGCCGACATTCATGGTGGCCGTGGCGGCGGCAACCGTGGGCTACGGGGCAATGAATCTGCTGATGGTCGCCACCCCCCTGTCCATGGAGGCCCACCACCATCCGTTCGACGACGTGGCGTTCGTCATACAGTGGCATGTACTTGCCATGTTCGTCCCCTCGTTCTTCACCGGGGAACTGGTGCGTCGCTTCGGTCTCCTGCGAATACTCGGGATCGGGGCGGTGCTGATGATCGCCTGTGTCGGCATCAATTGGAGTGGCCATGGAGTATGGCAGTACTGGACGGCGCTGGTCTGCCTGGGAGTGGGCTGGAACTTCCTGTTCGTCGGCGGCACCACGCTCCTGACGGAGACGTATGCCGAGGAAGAGAAGGCAAAGTGCCAGGCCGTGAACGATTTCGTGGTGTTCGGCACGGTGACGGTCACCGCGCTGTCGTCCGGGTTGCTGTACTCCCTGCTCGGTTGGCAATTGCTCAATGCCGTGGTGTTGCCGTTTCTCCTCCTGGTGCTCGCCGGGCTGTTCTGGGTGCATCTGCGTTCCCGGGGCCAGGGCGCACCGTTGTGACGCAGGTCTGCGCCTGCGCGCCGGGCCGGTCACGGCTGTGGACGGGATGCGGACAACCAATGGGTTTTGTATCCTCTCCGCGCCTGGGGCATTCTTGTCGCCACCATACAGCGTAACCGTTGCAGGCCTTTGTTTTCGCCAGGCCGGATCCTTCGGTTGCCGGACCACATGAATGAGGGAGTGAACCATGAATCAGGACAACCTGCCGGACATGAGCCTGGACACCACCACACTGGTGTCCGAGGAGACCTTCAGCGACGGGCGCGGCGGCAGCATTCGCCGGCTGACTCCGGTGCGCAAGGATGGCAGTGTGGACGAAAGTCGCCCGGTGGAGTACACCGGCCACAGCCAGGTGATGACCGAAGCCGGTCCGTTGCCGGTGAACTTCAAACTGGAGGTCGACTCCCTGGAGCAGGCGGTGGAGCAGTTCCCGGAGCAGGCCAGGCAGGCACTGCAGGAGATGATCCGCCGGATCGAGGAGATGCGCCGGGAGTCCGCTTCCTCCATCATGACCCCCGACCAGGCCGGATTCGGCGGTGGCATGGGAGGCATGGGAGGCGGCCAGGGTGGCGCGCCTGGAGGCGGTATCCAGCTGCGCTGAGCCCCCGCGGGGCCGGCACGGACCTCTACGGGCCTTCTCCCGGAGCCGTCAGGAGGATGCCCGGGGCGCGCAGGCGTGGGCGGTCATTTCATGGTTGGCATGAAGAACTCCGAACCCGCGCCGGCACGTACGCCTTTCGGCCAGCGGGCAGTGACTGTCTTCATCCGCGTGTAGAAGCGCACCCCGTCCGGTCCGTGCATGTGCAGGGGGCCGAACAGGGAGCGTTTCCAGCCGCCGAAACTGTGGAACGCCATGGGAACGGGGATCGGCACGTTCACGCCCACCATGCCCACCTGGATGTCCTGGCTGAACTGGCGGGCGGCGTCGCCGTCGCGGGTGAAAATCGCGGTTCCGTTGCCGAATTCGTGCTCGTTGACGATGCGCACGGCGGTGTCGTAGTCCGGCACCCGGACCACGCACAGGACCGGCCCGAAGATCTCCTCCCGGTAGATCCGCATGTCGGTGGTGACGCGGTCGAACAGGGTGCCGCCGGTGAAGTATCCGTCAAGCTCCGGGAAGGTCCGCTGCCGTCCGTCCACCACCGCCTCGGCGCCTTCCTCGATACCCAGGGCCACGTAGCCGGTGACCTTGTCCAGGTGCTCCCGGCTGATCAGGGGGCCCATCTCCAGACCGCGTTCCGCGAGGCCGTCGCCGATGCGCAGGCCCTCCACTCGCGGCCTGAGTTCCTCCACCAGGGCATCGGCCACCCGGTCCCCCACGGCCACCGCCACGGAAATGGCCATGCAGCGTTCCCCGGCGGAGCCGTAGCCGGCGCCCATGAGGGCGGAGGCCGCCTGTTCCGGATCCGCGTCGGGCATGACGACCAGATGGTTCTTGGCCCCACCCAGGGCCTGCACGCGCTTGCCGTGGGCACAGCCGGTGGAATACACGTACTCCGCAATCGGAGTGGAACCGACGAAACTCACCGCCGCGACGTCCGGATCGGTCAGCAGGACGTCCACCGCTTCCTTGTCACCGTGCAGGACATTGAATACACCGTCCGGCAATCCAGCCTCCCGCAGCAGCTCCGCCAGGTAGAGGGAAACGCCGGGGTCCTTCTCGGAGGGTTTCAGTACAAAGGTATTGCCACACGCGATCGCCACCGGGAACATCCACATGGGGACCATGGCGGGAAAGTTGAAGGGCGTGATGCCGGCGCAGACACCGACCGGCTGCATCATCGAGTGGCTGTCCACGTCGGTACCGACGTTGAGGGAGTGCTCCCCCTTCAGGAGCTGGGGAATGCCGCAGGCGAACTCCACTACCTCAAGGCCGCGGGTCAGCTCGCCCCGTGCGTCCTCGAACACCTTGCCGTGCTCCATCGTGATGAGCCGCGAGATGTCGTCGGCGTGCTGCTCCACCAGGTCCCGGAAACGGAACATGACCCGGGCCCGGTTGAGTGGTGTTACCCGGGACCATCCGGGCAGCGCTTCCCGGGCCGCGGCAATCGCCTGGCGCGTGGTTGCGACGTCTGCCAGGTTCACCGTACCGATGATCCGGCCGCTGGCGGGATTGTGTATCGGAAGGCTCCGCTTCCCGCTTCCTGCCGCCTCGCGGCCGTTGATGAAATGCCGAACCACCCGCTCTTCGTTGTCCGATTCCCGTGCCTGGGCCATGCTTGTATCCTCTCGTGTGCAAGTTGCGGAACGATATACGCTGCCCGATGGTAGCCATTATCCTCCCCGGGAAGCGTGCGGGGCAAACCGGGTCGCCCGATAGCAGGCTGCCTTGACATTTCCGGCCCCGGGGCGACCCTTGCCGGAGGCGCGAGCCGCGAGAGGGGCCGAGCAAGGCTTTGCCGGAGGGTTGCAAGCAATGTCCGACAGACCCCGAATCCTGGCGATCGACCAGGGTACGACGAGTAGCCGCGCGATCGTATTCGACGCCGACGGTGCCATCGTCACCACTGCCCAGCAGGAGTTCAGTCAGCATTTCCCTGCCGACGGCTGGGTCGAGCATGATCCGCAGGAGATCTGGAGAAGTACTGCCGATGTCTGCCGGCGGGCGCTGGCGGCGGCCGACAACGGGAGCGGCGTTGCCGGCATCGGCATCACCAACCAGCGCGAGACCACCGTGGTCTGGGACCGGAAGACCGGGGAACCGGTGTACCCGGCGATCGTATGGCAGGACCGGCGTACCGCCCGCCGCTGCCGGGAGCTGGCGGAACAGGGGCAGGAGAGCCTGGTTAGCCGGCGAACCGGATTGCTGCTGGATCCCTACTTTTCCGCCACCAAGATCGCCTGGATCCTGGACCACGTCGAGGATGCCAGGGAGCGGGCGGTGCGGGGCGAACTGGCGTTCGGAACCATCGACAGCTGGCTGATCTGGAACTTCACCGGCGGCGAGGTCCACGCCACGGATGCCACCAACGCCTCGCGCACCATGCTGTTCGATATTCATGAACAGCGCTGGGATCCCGAGCTTCTGGAGCTGTTCGATGTGCCGGAATCCCTGCTGCCGGAGGTGCGCGACTGCAGTGCCGACTTCGGGCTTGCAAGCGAGGGCCTGGACGGGCACAGGCTGCCGATTGCCGGCGTCGCCGGTGACCAGCAGGCGGCCCTGGTCGGGCAGGCGTGCTTCCGGGCAGGCATGGTAAAGAGCACCTATGGCACCGGATGCTTCGCCCTGATGAACACCGGTGAACGTGCCGTGGCATCCCGCAGTCGATTGCTGACCACGGTGGCATACCGGATCGGCGGGCAACCCACCTATGCAGTCGAGGGATCCATCTTCGTCGCCGGAGCGGCGGTGCAGTGGCTGCGGGACAAGCTGGGGATCCTGCGCAGTGCCGCGGAGACGGAGGGACTCGCCGCAGGTCTGGAATCGAATCGTGGCGTCTACCTGGTCCCCGCTTTCACGGGGCTGGGTGCACCCTACTGGGATCCGGATGCCCGCGGGGCCATTGTCGGCCTGACCCGCGACAGCGGTCGGGCGGAACTCGCCCGTGCAGCCCTGGAGGCAGTCTGTTACCAGACCCGGGACCTGTTCGAGGCGATGGCCGATGACACGGGCAGGCGGGCGGAGGCCCTGCGCGTGGATGGCGGCATGGTGGTCAACCGGTGGCTGCTGCAGAAACTCGCCGACATTGTTGATGTGACGGTGGAGCGCCCTGCGGTCGTGGAAACCACGGCTCTTGGGGCCGCACGCCTCGCCGGCCTGCAGCTGGGTCATTTTTCCGAGCTGGACGAGGTGGCGCAGGCCTGGCGCTGCGAGGAAGTCTGCATGCCCCGCATTGGAGATGCGGAGCGGCGGCGGGCCGTGGCGGGCTGGGAACAGGCCGTAGCCTGTGTCCGCGGCGGTGGCCCGTAGCCGGCCATGGCTGCGCAGTGTCCGGACCCGGGGTCCGGGTGGTAGCTGCCGTCCGTGGTGGCCACCGATTGCGGCGCCCTGCTAGCGCGAGGGGAGGTAGACGTCGAAGCGGGTGCTGCGGCCGGTGATGCTGTGATGGGGTGCCATGTCCGCCATGGCGGGGGCCTTGCGGTGACGTTTCACAACCACCCGGCAGGTGTCGCATGCGAGCGCCGCGGCCAACAGCGGAGCGGGGTCCGGATCCGCGCCCAGCAGCCCTTGCAGCAACTGCATTTCCTTGCCGGGTTTGGCGCGTCGGCCGGGGGTATCGTACATGGGGTCCAGATAGATCACGTCCACGTCGCCGGGGGTGGACAGGAGATGCAGTGCGTCGCCGCAGAGCAGCCGCATGCGTGCTGCGACCTGGCGAAGCTGCGGCGCCGGGGTCGCCAGGGAGTGGGCCAGCATGGCTGCCAGTAACGGGCAGTGCTCGATCATGGTCACCCGGCATCCTGCGGCGGCCATCACCAGGGCATCGCGGCCCAGGCCGGCAGTGGCATCGACCACGTGCGGCCGATGCCCGCGACGGGCACCCACTGCCCGGAGCAGGGCTTCGCGTCCGGCACCGGCTTGGCGATAGCGCTCTCCCTGGTCCGCGGCCTGTGCCAACGCCGCCACTATCCCCCCGGGGCTGCCGGGACGATCATCCTGCAGCATCAGTGCCGGGCCCACCAGCAGGCGATACCCCGCGGGGGGGGCTCCCGGTGCGGCCAGGGGAAGCTGCAGTTGCGCCGCCAGGTCTGCCGCCGCGGTGGCGAAATCGGCGTTCCGGTGCCAGACGGCGCAGGCCGGTCGTATCCTCTCTTCTCGGTCCGCGGCCCCGGGTGGATTTCCGTGTTCCATGTGAAATGCATCCTGTTCAGTGACTTGCGCTGCTTGCTGCTCTGCAGCACCGCTTGTGGGCCAAGGCGGCCATGCAGTACCATGCGAGGCCTTCAGGGCGGCATGGCCGAGCGCCGCCAGTTCCGTGTCCGGAACTGCCTGCCATGGTCCCCAGAGGCCGGAAACGCCCTTCGGGGCACATCACAGAGGTGACAGCATGACCGAGAAGGAAACCGCGCCGGAAGGTGTCGATTCCGAGGAGCTTTCCCGGACCCTGGTGGAAATTACGGAGAAGAGCCAGCAGCTGGTCAAGGATTTCCTTGGCCGTGAGCAGGATGCGCGACATATCAGCGTGGATGACGCCATGCACATGAGCGCCCTGTTCCAGGAGCTGGCGACCCGGATGATGGCCAACCCGCTGCAGCTGGCCCAGGCGCAGATCACTTTCTGGCAGGACTATATGCAGCTCATGAGCAATGCCGCATTGCGGTTCTGGGGCCACCAGCAGGATCCCGTGATCAGTCCGGAGAAGGGGGACAAGCGTTTCCGGCACGAGGCCTGGGAAGAGAACCCGATCTTCGATTTCATCAAGCAGTCCTACCTGCTGGCGGCGGATTATGTTCACTCCACGGTGAAGAACGTGGACGGCATCGACGAGAAGACCGCGCGCAAGATCGATTTCCATACGCGCCAGTTCGTCGACGCCCTGTCACCGACCAATTTCGTGGCGACCAACCCGGAGGTGCTCGAGAAGACCATCGAGACCCGGGGCGGCAACCTGCTCAAGGGACTGAAGAACCTGCTGGACGACCTGGAAGCGGGCGAGGGCAAGCTGCGCATCCGCATGACGGACCATGATGCCTTCGAGGTTGGCAAGAACCTGGCCGTGACCCCCGGCAAGGTGGTCTACCAGACCGACCTGATGCAGCTCGTCCAGTACACCCCGACCACGGACAAGGTGTACAAGCGACCGCTGTTGTTCGTGCCGCCGTGGATCAACAAGTACTATATCCTGGACATGCAGCCCAAGAACTCGCTGATCCGCTACATGGTGGACCAGGGGCACACCGTGTTCGTCATCTCCTGGAAGAATCCGACCACGGAGCACGCCGACAAGGGCTTCGACGACTACATGAAGGAAGGCCCGCTGGCGGCGGTGTCCGCCATCGAGGCGGCTACCGGGGAGGACGCCATCAACTGCGTCGGCTATTGCCTGGGCGGCACGCTGATGGGGGCCACACTTGGCTACATGGCGGCACGGCAGGATGCCAGGATCAGGAGCATTACGTTCTTCACCGCGATGCTGGATTTCGAACAGCCCGGGGAGCTGGAGGTGTTCATCGACGAGGAACAGCTCCAGGCGCTCGAGCGGCGCATGGACAGCCAGGGCTACCTGGATGCCGCGGCCATGTCCAGCACCATGAGCAGCCTGCGGGCGAACGACCTGATCTGGTCGTTCTTTGTGAACAACTATCTCAAGGGTGACGATCCGTTTCCCTTCGACCTGCTCTACTGGAACCAGGACTGCACCAACATGCCGGCGAAGATGCACAGCTTCTACCTGCGCAACATGTACCAGAGCAACCTGCTGCGGGAGCCTGGAGGCATTACACTGGATGGGATCCCGATCGACCTGGGCAAGGTGGATATTCCCGCCTGCTTCGTGTCCGCCATCGAGGATCACATCGCCCCCTGGAAAACCACCTATCGGGGTGTGCACCTGCTTTCCGGTCCGGCGCGGTTCATTCTCGGTGGCTCCGGCCATATTGCCGGCATCATCAATCCCCCTGCCAAGAACAAGTACGGCTTCTGGACCAGCGACGATAACCCGCAGGATGCGGACGCGTGGCTGGATGGCGCCACCCACACCGAGGGTTCCTGGTGGCCGGAATGGAATCGCTGGCTGGCCCGGCGTTCGGGTGCCAAGGTGGCGCCGCGCGAACCCGGGGACGGCAAGCTGGAAGTCATCGAGGATGCCCCGGGCAGGTACGTGAAGGAGAAGGCCTGAGGGCGGGGGACCAGTGCCAATGGGTACGGGCCGCGCAGGCATCAGCGCCTGCGGGTGATGGCCTGCGCCCTTGGACGGTGCCGGGGCCCCCGCACGGTTTCGTCGACGGCTTGAATGGCCGGTAACGCGGCCGGCTGCTGCGCGAGTGCCCGGAGAAGGCCGTGGCGGATCCATGCCTGGCATCCGGGGCGCCATGGCGGGTACGTCCCATGCCCTGCATCGAGTTCGATCTGGACATCAGTCGCGAGACGCTGCTGCTCTACTACCGGGGCGAAGTACGGAACGTGGTGACTCCGTCCCTGGACGGGCGGACGGTTAGCTTCCCGGTTCATCTGTTGCGCGATTTTGTGAACCACTCGGGAGTTCGGGGTCGCTTTCGGCTGTATTATGATCAGTCCGGCCGGTTCACCGGCATCGAACGGAGCTAGTGTCCCTTGGCAACACATAGCGCGGGCCCGAGCAGTCGTATTCATACTTCCGGTGCAGTGGTGGAGTGCCGGACGCCGGCCCGTGTCTCATAATGGAACTCGCCGATCGCCGGAACCGATACGACAGGCGCCCAGCCGCAAGCGGTGGCGCAGAAACACATACGGCCTGGCGCATGAATCCTTCCGACATGGAAAAGCTTGACGAATTGCCGACGCTGCCCAGGGCGGTCGAGGACATATTCCACGTGGTCAATGACAGGGAGGCACCGCTATCCGCGGTTGCCGCCGCCCTGGCTCAGGATCCGGGCACCGTGGCCCGCATCGTGGCGGCCGCGAATGCCGCCTTTTTCGTGGGTCACCAGACCATCTACACGGTGGATGACGCCGCCGTGCGCCTGGGACTCAATCGCGTGCGGGTGCTCGCCACCTCCACCCTGCTGGCTTCTCGCTTCCGTCCCGAGGAATGTCCCGCGTTCGATCAGGGCCGTTACTGGCTGCGGGCGATGAGTGTCGCCATGTGTGCCAGCAAGCTGGCCAACTACGTGCCGCTGGAGACACCTTCCAGTGCCGCGTACCTCGCCGGCCTGCTGCACCATGCCGGCGTTCTGGCGCTTGCCTACGGGTTTCCCGACAAGACCCACGCGGTCCTTGAAGGCCGGGATGCCGGCACCCGGGAGCAGATGACACTCGCGGCAGCCCTGCAGGAATCCATGGGGATTGATCACCGCGCCGCCGGGGGATACGTGCTGCGGCGCTGGGGGGTGCCGGCGCCCGCGGCGGTGATCGCCGAGACGTATGGGGATCCGGATTACCAGGGGGATTTCGCCCGGCTGCAGCGGCTGATCCGGGTGTGCATCGGCTGGTACCGCTCCGGCTACCAGGAAGTGCCGGAGAACGATATCCTCCGGGCGCTGCCGGAGAGCAAGATCGCGAACATCGGCGCCAGCTGTCGGAGGGAAGACGAGCAGTTACGCTCCTTCGCGAGCCAGCTTGCCGTGGCCGCCTGAGGGCGAGACCGGGGCGGGTGCCTTGCCGGCGCGCGGTGCTGGCGCCTCAGGCGAACTCGTCGATCAGTGTCCCGACGGCCTCGTCCACGCTTCGAACCACACTGGCGCCCGCGGACGCGAGACTGGAATCCGCGGCGGACTGTACCAGCGCGGTGTTGATGTCCTCGTTCCGTTCCTCTCCGGCAACGCCACGGGCAATGACCAGCGCGTTGCGCTGCAGGCCTTCCTCGGCGCGCTGGAACGCGGTGAATCCTGCGTTGAATGCCGTGTTTATATCCAAGAGCGACACCGTTGTGGACACAACCTCCGGATCATTGTCGCGACAGCCCCCCGTCGATACTGTGCAGTCGGTCACGTTTTTCCGCGTCTGCCAGTCTCTGCCGGATCGCAGTCAGTATGCCGGCCGCATCCAGGCCCGCGCGAACCAGCAGCTCGTCCCGTGAGCCGTGGTCAAGGAAGCGATCCGCCAGTCCGAGCTGAAGCACGGGCGTGCGGTGGCCGTTCTGCTGCAGGGCCTCCAGTACCGAGCTGCCTGCGCCGCCGGCAACCGCGTTTTCCTCCACTGTCACCAGCAGGTGGTGGTTCTGCGCCAGTTCCCCCACCAGGGAGGCATCCAGGGGCTTGACGAAGCGCATGTTGGCCACCGTCGCATCCAGGGCCTCGGCCGCTTCCATGGCGGGTATCACCATGCTGCCGAATGCCAGTATGGCGACATCGCGGCCCGGACGGCGAATCTCCCCGCGCCCCACCGGCAGGGGGGCCATGTCGGTGGGAAGCGCCGCTCCGGGACCGTTGCCCCGGGGGTAGCGCACCGCCGAAGGCCCCTGGATGGCGAGGCCGGTGCAGAGCATGCGATGGCATTCCGCCTCGTCCGCAGGCGCCATGACCGTCAGGTTGGGTATGCAGCGCAGGTAGCTCAGGTCAAAGCTGCCGGCGTGGGTGGGGCCGTCCGGGCCTACCAGTCCGGCGCGGTCGATGGCGAACAGCACCGGCAGGTTCTGGATGGCGACGTCGTGGACGAGCTGGTCGTACCCCCGCTGCAGGAAGGTGGAGTAGATGGCCACCACCGGACGCAGTCCGTCACAGGCCATACCGGCCGCGAGGGTGACCGCGTGCTGCTCCGCGATCCCGACGTCGATGTAACGCTCGGGAAAGCGCTGGGCAAACTCCACCATCCCGGAACCTTCCCGCATGGCGGGAGTGATTCCCGTCACCCGGGCATCTCCGGCAGCCGCCATGCACAGCCAGCGGCCGAACACGGCGCTGTAGCTTGTCGCCTTGCCCGGCTTGCCGGTGGCGATCCCCTGCGCGGGATCGAACGGGCCTACGCCATGATAGCGGACCGGATCCTCCTCTGCCGGAGGGTAGCCCTTGCCCTTGCGGGTGATGACGTGAAGCAGTCGTGCTCCCCGCTGGCCCGACAGATTGCGTAGCACCGGTAGCAGGGTCGTCAGGTCGTGTCCGTCCACCGGACCGTAGTACTTGAAGTTCAGCTCCTCGAACAGGGTTCCCGGAACAGCCATCCCCTTGACGTGCTCCTCCGCCCGGCGGGCGAGGGCGTGTACCGGTGGCAGCTGTTCCAGCATCCGTTTGCCCCCCTCCCGCAACTGGCTGTAGAGCCGGCCGGAGAGCAGCCGCGCCAGATGGTTGGACAGGGCGCCTACGTTGGGTGATATCGACATCTCGTTGTCGTTGAGGATGACCAGCAGGTCGGCGTCGAGGTCTCCGGCGTGGTTCAGCGCCTCGAAGGCCATGCCAGCGGTCATTGCGCCGTCGCCGATGATCGCGACCACCCGGCGACTGCTTCCGGTCCCGCGTGCCGCCAGCGCCATTCCCAGGGCGGCACTGACGGACGTGCTGGAATGGCCGGTGCCGAAGGCATCGTATGGACTTTCCCCGCGCTTGGGGAACGGTGCCAGTCCGCCGCTCTTGCGGATCGTTTCCAGGCTCTCGGCGCGCCCGGTGAGAATCTTGTGCGGGTAGGTCTGATGGCCGACGTCCCAGACCAGGCGATCCTCCGGGGTGTCGAACAGGTAGTGCAGGGCCACTGTCAGCTCCACTGCCCCCATGCCCGCGCCCAGGTGCCCGCCACTGCGGGAAACGCTCTCCAGCAGGAAACGCCGCAATTCTCCCGCCACCGCGGGCAGGCGTTGTTCCGGCAGCTGCCGGAGGTCGGCGGGGGAGTCGATGGCGGCCAGCAACGGGAAATCGGACCGGTTCATGTGTGAGCACCTCGCGCACGCTCCCCGTCGCCGGATCTCGTCCCGGAACCGGGGCAGGCCCCGCGCTCTCGCAGGCAGGCCCGTAGCAGGCATCCAGTATGCCATGGGAGGTGTCCGGGGTGTGGGAGGGCATGGCAATGTTTCCTGAAAGGTTAGTAAAATGCCGGGTTTTTCCCCGAGGATTGCGAGCATGAACGGGAATCCACTGGTGGGCGTCATCATGGGCAGCCGGTCTGACTGGGATACCATGCGCCACGCCGATGAGGTACTTGCCGAGTTCGACGTTGCCCATGAATGCCGGATCATCTCCGCGCACCGCACGCCGGATCTCATGGCGGAATACGCCGGAGAGGCCGAGGGGCGCGGCCTTCAGGTGATCATCGCCGGCGCCGGCGGAGCTGCACATCTGCCGGGCATGGTGGCTGCGCTCACTACCCTGCCGGTACTCGGAGTGCCGGTGGAAAGCCGCGTCATGAAGGGCGTCGATTCCCTGTACTCCATTGTCCAGATGCCCGCCGGGGTGCCGGTGGCGACACTCGCCATCGGTACCGCCGGTGCCCGTAACGCCGGGCTGCTGGCGGTGTCCATCCTCGCCGCCCAGCACCCGGAATTGCGACAGCGGCTGCACGAGTTCCGGCGCAACCAGGCGCGCAAGGTCCGGGAGGAGGAGTTGCCATGACCGGGGTGATCACTCCGGGTGCCACCATCGGCGTCCTCGGCAGCGGCCAGCTTGGACGCATGTTTGCAGTCGCTGCACGGCGGCTTGGCTACCGGGTGCACACCTTCTCGCCGGTGCGGGATTCCCCTACCGGACACCTGGCCGATGTCGAGGTGACCGCCAACTACGAGGACCTGGACGCCGTTGCCGGGTTCGCGCGACAGGTGGATGTGGTTACCTTCGAGTTCGAGAACGTCTCCTCCGCGACCACCGATTGCGCCGCACGCCATGCGCCGGTGCGTCCCGGCGCCAATGTGCTGCACGTGTGTCAGCATCGGCTCAGGGAGAAGCGGTTTCTGCAGCAGCGCGGGTTTCCCGTCACGCCCTTCCACGCGCTCCGCGACGAGGCGGATCTTGAATCCGCGGCGCGGGAGCTGGGATTCCCGGCAGTACTCAAGACCGCCGGTTTCGGGTACGACGGCAAGGGCCAGGCGGTGGTCCGCAGCGACGCGGAACTCGCCGAGGCCTGGCGGGTGATCGGCCGTGCCGAGGCGGTGCTGGAGGCTTTCATCGATTTTCGGCGGGAAGTCTCCGTGGTGGCTGCCCGGGGCATGGACGGTGCATCCTGCGACTGGGGCGTGATCGACAACGAGCACAGGGACCATGTCCTGGACGTATCCACACCGCTGGCACCAGTACCGGCGGGGGTCGCGCGGGAAGCCCGGGACATTGCCCGCGGGATACTCGAGGCCCTGGACGTGGTCGGTGTGCTCTGCGTGGAGTTCTTCCTGACCGGGGACGATCGCCTGCTGGTCAACGAGCTTGCGCCGAGGCCGCACAATTCCGGTCATTTCACGTTCGATGCCAGTGTCACCAGCCAGTTCGAGCAGCAGGTGCGAACCGTCTGCGGCCTTCCCATGGGGGCGACCGGGCTGCTGCGGCCGGCCTCCATGGCGAACCTGCTGGGTGATCTCTGGCAGGCGGGGGAGCCCCGCTGGGATCGGGCCCTGGGGGACCCCGACGTGAAGCTGCACCTGTACGGCAAGGCGTCGGCCCGGCCAGGCCGCAAAATGGGCCATCTCGTTGCCTTCGGCACGGACCGGGATGAAGCCCGCTCGCGGGTAGTGGCGGCCCGGGCCGCTCTCACGGATCGCTGATCCTCTCCCTGCGCCCGGCGCCGTCCGCGGGCCGGGTATTGCCTGTCAACCAATAAGGAAACGCCCTGTCCATGTGGTTCAAGAACCTTTGCCTCTACAAGCTGGAGTCCACCTTTTCTCACTCTGCGGAGGAGCTGGAACAGCTCCTGGCTGCCGATCCGTTCCAGGCCTGTGGTCGGCTGGACCTGGACTCCGCCGGTTTTTCACCGCCACTGGGCGACGGCCACCAGCACCTCGTCCACGCTGCCAACGGCTATCTTATGGTCTGCCTGCGCGAGGAAAGCAAGCTGCTGCCGGCATCGGTGGTCAGGGAAGCGGTGGATGAGCGCATTCACGCCATCGAGGAGCAGGAGATGCGCAAGGTGCGCAAGCGGGAGAAGGATCGCCTGAAGGATGAAGTCATGATCGACATGCTGCCCCGGGCCTTCAGTCGCAACCGCCGCATCCATGCCTATATCGATACGCACGAGAACTGGGTCGTGGTGGATGCCGCCACCTGGAAGAAGGCGGAGGAGGTGACCGAACGCCTGCGGGAGGTGGTGGGCAGCCTGCCCATTGCCCCGCCGCAGCCGGAGACCTCGCCACAGGCTGTCATGACGCGCTGGGTCGCACGGGACCAGCTGCCAACGGATTTCGAGCTGGGCGACGAATGCGTTCTTACCGATCCCCGGCTGGAAGGCTCCGAGGTGCGTTGCAAGCGCCAGGATCTGCACTCCAGCGAGATCAGGACACACCTGGCGGCCGGCAAGCAGGTCAGTCGCCTGGCACTGCGCTGGCAGGATCGCATGAGCTTTCTGCTGGATGCGGACATGAGTGTGAAACGGCTGCGATTCGATGACGTGGTGCAGGATGACACCGCCGATCTGGAGGCGGAGAGCGCAGCGGAGCGGTTCGATAGCGACTTCTCCATCATGACGCTGGAGCTGGCGCGCCTGATCCCCCGGATGATGGAGGTGATGTCGGAGTGATGCGCCGCATGGCCGCAGCGAGGCAGCCGGGCGCGGAGAACTTCAACCCTCGATGACGGGTCTGAGTACGGGCCAGACATTGTCGAGGATGAGGGGCTGCGCGTCTGCCGACGGATGTATGCCATCGTTCTGGAACAGTTCGTTCCGTTCCTCGACGTCGGTCAGTATGCTCGGCAGCAACGGCAGCCCGTGTTCCTCGGCCACCTGGTGGAAGGTCTGTTCGAAGCGACGCGTGTAGGCCGGCCCGTAGTTGGCGGGAATCCGTACCCCGGCCAGGACGACATCGGCGCCGGCGGCGGTGGCCAGGCCGATCATCTGCTCGAGGTTGGCGCGGATCTCGTCCGGGGCGATACCGCGCAGCCCGTCATTGCCGCCGAGTGCGATCAGCACCACGTCCGGATCGTGTTCCTGCAGCGCCCGCGGCAGGCGGCTGAGACCACCGCGGGTGGTGTCTCCGGTGATGCTGGCATTGGCGGCCGTCCAGCCGGGATACTCCGACTCCAGGCGGTCACGCAACAGGTAGACCCAGCCCTGTTCCCGTTCCATGTTGTACGCGGCGGAGAGACTGTCGCCGACCACCAGCACCACCCGTTCTCCGGTCTGCGCCGCAGCGGGGACGAGGACCAGGACCAGGAACAGTGCCAGGCCCCGGCCTGCAACCAGGAGGAAGCCCATGGCGGGTAGCAATGAAGGCAGCGTGGTACGCACGGAAAACCTCGGCATGGTGTTTCAGGGCCCCGGTGGCGTGATTCGTCTGTTCAGCGATCTTAGCCTTGCCATCGCCGAAGGCGAAACCGTGGCCATCCTGGGCGCGTCCGGGTCCGGCAAGTCCACGCTGCTGGGACTGCTGGCGGGACTGGATGTTCCCGGCGAGGGGCAGGTGTACCTGGGGGAGACGGAGCTGACCGCCCTTGACGAGGATGCCCGGGCGGGCATCCGGGCCCGGGAACTCGGATTCGTGTTCCAGGCGTTTCACCTGCTGGGCGGCCTGACCGCCCTCGAGAACGTAATGCTGCCCCTGGAGCTTGCCGGCGAGCCGCAGTCGCAGGCCAGAGCACGGGAGTCGTTGCGGCAAGTGGGGCTGGAGGCGCGGGTCGACCATTACCCCCGGCAGCTTTCCGGCGGCGAGCAGCAGCGGGTCGCAATCGCCAGGGCGTTCGTCACCCGCCCGCGGCTGCTGCTGGCCGACGAACCAACCGGCAACCTTGACCGGGAGACGGGGCACCGGATCCAGGACCTGTTGTTCGAACTCAACCGGAACAATGGCACGACCCTGGTACTGGTAACCCACGACGCGGAGCTGGCGCGTCGCTGTGACCGGATTCTACGGCTGGATGACGGCCGCCTGGTGGCGGCATGAATCCATTGCGTTATGCCGTGCTGCTGTTGCTCCGGGACTGGCGGGCGGGAGAGCTGCGTCTGCTGGCACTGGCCCTGGTGCTGGCCGTCACCGCGATCACAGCCGTTGCGTGGCTGGCAGATCGTGTCGGCGCCGCCGCGGAGGGACGGGCGGCCGAGCTGCTGGGCGGTGACCTGGCACTGACCTCCGACCGGCCGATTCCCGGTGACTTCGTTGAGCTGGCCCGGGAGCGCGGGCTGGCGACGACGCAGACCCTGGAGTTTCCCAGCGTGGTGCTGCTGGGGGAGCGTACCCAGCTTGCCGCCATCAAGGCGGTGGCCGAGGGTTATCCTCTGCGTGGCGAGATGCAGGTTGGCTCCGGTCCGGAAGATTCACGCCGTCCCGCGCAGGGGATCCCGGAACCGGGGCAGGTATGGGTGGAGCCACGGTTGCTGGTGCAGCTCGATACCACCGTGGGCGAGGACATCGAGATCGGCGCCGAACACTTCCGGATCGCCAGCGTGGTATTCACCGAACCCGCTCGGGGCGGTGGATTCCAGAACCTGGCGCCGCGCCTGCTCATGAACCTGGAGGACGTTGCGGCTACCGGGCTGGTGCAGGATGCCAGCCGGGTCCGGCACCGCCTGCTGGTTGCCGGTGCGGCGCCGGCGGTGGAGGCCTGGCAGAACAGGGCCCGGGAGATCCTCGGGGATCGCGTCAGCCTGGAGGCGCCGGGGGATGGTCAGCCCGGCGTGCAGCAGATCACCCAGGCCGCCCAGCGTTTCCTCGGCCTCAGTGCCCTGTTGACGGTCGTGGTGGGTGGCGTGGCCATGCTGCTGACAATCCGCCGGTACGCATCCCGCCACCTGGACCGGGTCGCGGTAATGCGCTGTCTTGGCGCCACGTCCGGGCAGATTGGCTGGATGCTGGGCTGGAAGATGGTGCTGCTGGGCCTGGGGGCGGGTGTGGTCGGAACCGGTATCGGCTATGGCGTGCATATCCTGATGCTGGCGCTGCTCGCCGATCTGCTGCCCGAACTGCCCGCGGCCGGCTGGCGGCCGGGGCTGGTCGGGCTGGTGTCGGCACAGGCGATACTGCTGGGGTTTTCCCTGCCGACGATCCTGCGCCTGCGGCACGTGCCGCCCCTGCGGGTGTTGCGACGGGACCTCGGCAACGATCTGTTCCGCGGCGCAAGCGCGTACCTCGTCGCACTGACAGCCATCTTCCTGTTGATGTGGTGGCAGGCGCAGGACGTCGTGCTGGCAGCGTATGTCTTCGCTGCCGTGCTGGGGACCCTGCTGGTGCTGGGGCTCGGCGCGGGCGCAATTGTCGCCTCGCTGCGCCTGGCGCGGCGGCGGTGGGTGGGGCCGGGCCTGCTGTTCGCCGGCCTGGCGCGCAGACCGTGGACGGCAAGCATCCAGATCATGGCGCTGGGCCTCGGCCTGATGGCGCTGCTGCTGCTTTCGGTGGTACGGCAGGACCTGCTGTCGGCATGGCAGGACCGGGTGCCTGAGGATGCGGCCAACTATTTCCTCATCAACATTCAGCCGGGGGAGGCCGGTGCCGTTGCCGACCGGTTCGCCGGGGAAGGTCTGGAGGCAGAGGTGCTGCCCATGGTCCGGGGCCGCCTGGTACAGGTGAACGATCGGGAGATTCGTCCCTCCGATTTCGACGACGCCCGAACCCGGCGGCTGGCCACGAGGGAATTCAACCTGTCATGGATGTCCCGGCTCCCCGAGGACAACCGGGTGCTCCGGGGTCGCTGGTGGGAGGGTGATGCCGAGGGCAATGGCGAGTATTCCATGGAAGTGGACATCGCGCGCCGCCTCGGTGTGGAGGTCGGGGACGAGCTTCACTTCGATGCCGGAGGGCAGGTGTTTGCGGGGCGGGTCACGAGCCTGCGGGAGGTGGAATGGGACAGTTTCAACGTCAACTTCTTCGTGATCGCATCGCCGGGGCTGCTGGATGATGCCCCGACGAGCTACATCACCAGCTTCTACCTGCCACCGCAGGAGCATCGTTTTCTCGCCGC
>SLLM01000177.1 GCA_007134055.1 Ectothiorhodospiraceae bacterium
GCTGTCCTTGCGCGCAGGTCAACAGGGCATCGATGGCACGCACGCCGGTCTGCAACACGTTGTCCACCGGCCGCCGGGTCAGCGGGTCCGGCGCCGGCGCCCGTACAGGGTAGGCCTCGTCGGCGTCAAGCGGGTCGGCGCCATCCATGGGCCGGCCGAAGCCGTCGAGGATACGGCCCAGCAGGGCATCCCCCACGGGCACCGCCTGGGGCCGGTTCCGTGGCAGAACCTCCGACTCCGCGGAGAGACCGTCCAGTTCGCCGAAGGGCATGAGCAGCGTCGCCTGGCGGGACACGCCCACCACCTCCGCGGCGATACGGACGCCGCCGCCGGGGTCGCGAATCTCGCAGACATCGCCGATGCGGGCGGCGATTCCGGTCACTTTTACCAGCGTCCCCACCGCTTCGAGCACGCGGCCGCGCGCCTCGACGGCATTGACGTGCCCGAGGGCCCCCTCCAGTGCGGAGGCCAGGTAGTCGGTCTGTGCGCCGGACTCCGTGCTCATGTACGGATGTCCCCGTCATGCCGGGCTGGCGGCCGTGGCGCAGGCTGCCGCTGGCCGACGAAGGCGTTGATGAGTCCGGCGCGAACCGCCTTGAGCTGGGTCTCCAGGCTCGCATCGACGACACCGAATTCGGTTTCCAGCACGCAGGTGCCGGCTGTCGCCCGTGGATCCCGGGCAACCTCCACGAACGCGATGTCCGGATGCTCCCGCAGGATGGGGGTCAGGCACTGTTCCACCAGCTCGGCGTCGCCGTCCGCCACCCGCAGCCGCAGGCGGGTCTCCGATCCGGCGCGGGCGAGTACGCGGCGGATGGCCTTGTCCATCAGGGTGCGATCGTCAATCTCGCCCAGGATCTCCTCCACGGCGTTCATCACCGTGGTGACGATCCGCGCCTCCAGGCCAAGGAACGCCGCCTCGGTTCTGCCGGTGGCCTCCGCCAGCGCCGTGGCGAGCTCCGCCCGGCCCTCCTCGCGACCTTCCTCCCGGCCGGCCAGCCGGGCCCGCTCCCGCTCGGCCTCTGCCCCGGCGCGCAGCGCGTCCGCCTCGCGTCTCGCCTCGACAACGATCTCCCGGGCCTCGGCCAGGGCGGCGCAGGTGTCCGCTTTCACCACCTTGCCGGGAGCCATGGCGAGGATGTTCCTGTCGATTCTCACAACCGGGTTGCGCATCGTCCTTGCCCTCGCATCATTGCGCATCGAAGAGCCAGTTCCATGCTGGTGTGTGCTCGCCAATGAGCCTCTTGAACAGGTCGACGAGTGCCTGGCGCTGGTGCTCCTGCAGCCGTTGCTCCCTTGAAGGTGTGGTGCCCGGCCAATGGTCGACGGGAAACCGCAGGCCGAGCCGGATGATGACACCGTTGGCACCGGGCGGGATCGCCGCCCGGGCAAGAGCCGCCGTGCGCTGCGCCCATGCCGCCTGGTCAAGGGTCTGGAGGGAGAAGCGCGCGAAGGCTTGCGGCAGTTTCGGGAGCGGATGCTTCCAGGCCAGGGCGGCGTGATGGGCGTCGGCACCGACTACCTCACGCAGCAGCGCGACATCCGGCCCGTGGACCACCGTCCGCAGGGCGTCCCGGACCAGGATGGCGGCGGCGAGCCGCGCAAGGTGCGCGATGAGCGGGGAGTCCAGCAGCGCAAGGCGCTTGCCGTGATCCAGGAAATCGAAATCCGGGAGGCGATCGAGTTCCAGGGCGTCCAGCAGGCGCTCGGAGAGGCGCCGGGTCCAGAACGGGCAAGTGGTGGCGCCGGGTTTATCGCTCCCTTCCAGCCACAGTCCGGCCTCCCGCAGCCAGCCAGGATCGGCATACTGCGCCGGGAACAGATTGAACCGCAGCACATGGGTCAGCAGGGCGTCGGACAGCGGGATGCCGTGTGCGGCAGTGGGCCCTGGCGGAACCGCATCCTGGCTGGCCGCGTCAGCGCTCATGCCGCTCCTCCCCGGAAACGGGTTCGCCGAGGTGATCAAGATCGTCGTCGGGGCCAGCGGCTGCCGCCTCCGGCCAGGATTCCCGCGCCTTGCGCTGCTGCAGGAATTCGGTCACAAGCATGCGGATGCGTACCGCGTACAGCAGCAGCCCCAGCAGGATCGCGACAATGATCCAGGGGAGCATCAGCGCCAGTTGCAGGCGCAGGACGTCCGACTCGGACACGCGCGCGCCAAGCACCCGGCCCTGCGGCGCCCGCCCGGTGGAGCGGCTGATGGAACGGGCCGGGAACAGGGTCACCGCGACACGGTCCCCGGCAAGGCCGTCGACGCTGCGTACGACCAGGTCCTTTACCGGCGGCACCACCACTTCCATGTCCATGTCGGCACGGTGCTTGAGGAACACCGAGGCGGAGGCGGGGCGCGAGTTGCGCTCCAGCGGGTCGTCCGGCGGGATGGCGAGATGCACGCGGGAGTCCAGCACACCGTCGATGGCGGAGAGGGTGTCGGCCAGCTGCTGCTCCAGGCCGTAGATCAGCCGCACGCGCTCCGCCGTGGGCGAGGCGATCAGTTCCTGGCGATTGAAGATTTCCCCCATGCTGGCGTAGGTGCGCGCCGGCAGCCCCTGGGAGTCCAGCACCTCGATGGCCTGGGCCAGGTCGCCCCGGGACACCCAGATGCCGAACATGTCGTCCTCGGCCGACCGTTTGTCGGCGTCGATGCCGGCGCCGAGCAGGGCAACCAGGACCTCGTTCGCGTGGCGTTCCGGAAGCTGGGTGTAGACCGCTTCCTTGCAGCCGACGAGCAGGACGACGGCGGCAAGGAGCCACGGCAACGGGCCGACCCCGGCCAGCGATCTCCGGGAGCGGCAACCCGGGCAATTGACTGATGCAGGCATGTGGCGATGATTCACTCTGTCCGGGAACGGTCCATGACGGCAGCGGGTGGTGCACCGGCGTGCGCCACCCCCCTATGCGTTGCGCATCAGCTGATCGACCGAACTCTCGACGCTCTTCCCGCAGGACGTTGCGGTATGCACGTCGATCTGCGCGAAGGTGATGTGAACAAGCGCGCGCATGGAGTTGGCCACTGCCTCTTCGGGTGGGCCGTGCATGAGATCGGAGAGAACCGACTCCATGCTGCCCTGCCAGCGGTCCGACACCTGCTCCGTGTAGTTCATGACCGTCTGGCCAAGGTTGTCCAGTGACTCGTTGAGCGGGAGGCCGGACAGGGATGGGGCCGCCTTCACGGTGGCGTCCGCGGAGGTGGCGGCCGGTTCGTTGTACAGCTGCTCGAAGCGGGCGACGGATTCCGGGGCCGCCTCCATGGGGATGGCCAGGCGTTCGGTCGTCTGGCTTGCGGGGGCGAAGTGCAGTTCTGCTGTGGCCGGGTTCATCTCGATCTCCTCCAGAATGATGCGCCGTGAATGCTTCAGCAATTCCCTAGGGGCGCAGGTTCATGTGCCGGGAGAACTCATCGCTGTCCCCGTGCTCCCGGACAGCGGACTCTTCTCCTTCAACCAGGGCCAGGCAGGCGTTGGCGATCCCGACAGCCCGGGAATCGCCGTCCCGCTCGATCACCTGCCGCAGAAAGGTCGCGGCCTCGGCCCGGCCTGCCTGTACCATGAGCATTCCCAGTACCGCCGTGGCGATGTCGGCGTCGGAGCGACCGTCCACGAACTCCCGCAGCTCGTCGATCGCCCGCTCCAGTTGCCCGCTGCGGGCCCTGACGATCGCGAGGACGGCGGACGAGGCGGCAATCTCCGGCCTTGCGGCGACCAGGTCCGACAGCATCTCCTCGGCACGCGCGTGCATGCCGCACTCGCTCGCGAGGAACCCGGCCTCCGCCAGGCGTTCCAGCAACGTGCCGTCCGTACCCTCGCGCAACGCTCTGGTGCTCATTCTCATCGATTCCGTGGTTTGAGAACGGGGGCTGGATGCCGTGCCGTGTGGCCCCGTGCAGGGGCCGGCCCGGGGCACACGGCAGAGGGCATCCGGCTGCGTATGCGCACCGCGCACTACCGCGCGTTACGCACCGCGTTCTTCGCCGTTTCCCCGATGATTTCGACGCTCTTGGCGACGCAGTCGCATTCCAGGCTCTTCATCGTGAGTTCGAGCTGGGCCTCCATGCTGTTCGCCACCCGACTGGCGTCATCCTTGGCGCCTTTCACGGCCTCTATTGCCTTGAATGCACTAGAGAAGTTCGCGGCATTTCCGATAAGATTACCGAAATGGATGCTCATGATTTCTCTCCCTGAATTGTCGATTGTGGGTCGTGTTTTCTAACTTCGATGAAACGTTTCCCATGAATCATTCAGTACATGAACTGCATTTGTCACGCACCGGGAAAGGGCTTTCAGACGTCTGAATTCCTCGGTATCCATTGGCCGCGACAGCAGCCTCTCGATCTCCTCCTTCTTGCTTATGAAATACTCCCTGTGCCCGGCCAGGTAATCGCCGTTCCGGTCAGCGATCAGCCGTGTCCCGAGTTCACCCTGGATGGTGGAACGGTCGAACCGCTGGTTCATCTGCTCAGCCCTGTCGAAATGCGGCAACGTAGAACGTGTATTCATATCCGTCACGCTCGAACGTTACGCGGTCGAGTTCGATTCTCTTGATGCGATAACCGTCGAAGATGTCCCCCTCCTCGTACCGGTCCATGTATTCGCCGATGATGTAGCGATTGTGCTCCGTGATGAACACGGAGAATTTCCGGGTAATGCTTCCCGGCTCCGGCGCTACCGGGCGGATCCGGGCCGGGGGGGTTGGTGGCGCGGTGGGCGGCGGCGGGCCGCTGGCGACGTTCACCGTGACCTGTTCCAGCCCCGGAATCTGGCCGGCGATGGCCAGCAGACGCTGCGCCGCACCCTCCGATGGAGCATCGGTGGTGCAGGAGGCGGCGCCCTGGCCATCATAGGCTGGCGTGCAGGGAATGCCTTCGAGCTGCGCCAGGCGTGTCAGCGATGACAGCATCTGATCCACCGCGTACACCTGGATCCGCGGAGCAAACTCCGACGTGGCAGCGGAAGCAGCCAGCAACTCCCTCTGGTAACTGTTCCGCACATATCCGGCCACGGTGAACTGCTCCGGGCCGTCCTGGTGGATCCGCAGCTCGCTGCCTGCCGGGGATACCTGGTCCAGCCACTCGCCGGCCGCCGCCATCCGCGCCTCCGGATCGACCGGACGAACGGAAAGCGCCGCGTAGGTGAGGCTGATCATCCCCAGTGCCACCACACCGATGCTGATCGCAAGCACCTGGATCGGGGGGCGTTCCTGGCTCTGCCACCAGCGTCGCCAAGAATCCGCTACCCTCCCCGGGGCGCTGGATGTGCCGGTAGCCACGTGGCCCGGTTCTGTCCGCTCCGGTTCCGGCCAGGTTTCGACATCCGCAGGACCTACCGCCACGATTCCATCGCCGCAGCAAACGGACTCGAAATCCGATAGATACGTCGACTGCCCGGGTGCCAGCTCCCGCCCGCCGACAGTGACCGGAGCCGAGACCGCGCGGCAGAGAATCGCGTCGCCGTCCGTGCTCAACACGCAATGCTTGCCAGCTACGTTGTCGTCGAGAAGCACGACGGTGCAGTCCGGATCGGAACCAATCGACCATTCCTGTTGTGCATGCAGAGAAAACCGGGCGCCTGTGTGCAGCCCTTTGACGACACGGAGCTCGCTAATCCTTGTTGAGGCACAGTATCTCTTGTCGGTTTCCATGACGGCGTGCCTGTATCGAGTGATATCCCAATCATGGATTGAAAGTATTCCCCGGATTGGGGGTGGTCAATAGTTCAATACTTGGGTATTGCAATTCGTATCCAGGGGCAGGTTTCGCATCCATTCCGAGGCATTCTGTTGGTGGGTCCTGTATTGATACTTAAGTATTGGAGCGTTGCTGGATCCCATGGCCGGGTTCTAGATTTATCCATGCGATGGTTCCGGTGCTGCGCTTCCGGCCCTGGTCACCATTGACGTGCTCCGGCCGCCTCGAAGGTGCGAATGCGCGAAGGCCGGTGGTGTCGACTGCTATGGAGGGCAGGGCGAATCGATGCAGGAAATCGACACACTCGGGGCCGGAACCCGCAGCGCGCTTCCCGATCCACGGCCGCGGCAATCCTCTTCACCAACGGGTCCGCCAGCGGAAGAAGCGCCGAATCAGGGGTCATCCGAGAATGCCCCGCCGCAACCGATGCCGACGTCGTCGGTGTTCGAGTCATCGTCGCCCGCCTCCGCGCCGTCTCCGCCGCCGACGCCGGGGGCGGGCGAAGCGGCAGCGACTTTCCCCCCGATCTATGGTGATCACTTCCTGGATACCGGATTCCACGCCCCGCAAATCAATGACGGGCCACCGCAAGAGCAGGAGCCGGGTGCGCCCGGCATGGGCGAGACGCCACCGCTATTTGCCAGCGATACCCCGGACCACTTGACCGAGGTGGCCGATTCTCCCCTGGAGAGTGGCACGGTCGGGACCGGCGAACGGGAGCTCGACGCACTCCTCGATCAGCATGCCCACGGAACGAGCCTCGACTCGCTTGCCGACGAATTCGGTTTCGATGACCGCGAGGATTTGCTGGACGAACTCCGTGACCAGGGCTTCGATGTGGAGATAACGGAATCAGAAGATGAAAACATACGCACGACGGAGGTGACTGATTCGGAGGGCGACGATGCCGCCTACCGTGAAGAGTACAACCGGACCGACGATACCTACGTGGTGGAGGTAACGGACGAACAAGGAAATGAGATCGAACCGGGAGTTCAGCGCGACGAGGATGGCCGAGCTGTCACGTTTCACTACGATCCAGCTACCGGTGCCAGGACCACGCGTTACGAGGACGATCTCGGTGACGGCACGGTAGTGGAGGAGACCGAGCTTCCGGGCGGCGGCGTGCTTGAAGAGACGACTACCCCGGATGGCGACACGACCCGGGTGGTCATCGACGAGCACGGGGAGCGCGTCACCCTGGACCCCGATCAGGAGCCGACCCCGGAGGGAGTCGAGGCGATCATTGCGGCGGTGGCCGAGGGCAAGAGCATCAGCGAGATCGCCGAGGAGCTGGGCGTCTCCCGCGAACAGGTCGTCGCCCAGATGGAGGCCGCCGGCTACAAGGTCGAGACCGGCGGTGGAGGCGGAGCGGAGTGGACGACAGTCACCCGCAGGCCGGCCCAGATCGTGGGGCCGCCCTCGCCGGACCAGACCGAGCAGGTGGTTGCCAGTTACCGCCGTGATGCCCGGACCGGCACGACGAGTTCCTACGAGATCGACGAGCACGGCAACGAGATCACGACGATCGAGTATGACGACGGGCGCGTCGTCGAGACCGTAGTGGATACCCAGGGCCGCAAGACCACGACAACAACCGTCCCTGCA
>SLLM01000190.1 GCA_007134055.1 Ectothiorhodospiraceae bacterium
GATCATCCGCTGGCTGACCGGCTACAGCCAGGCCGGTCTGGAGGAGCAGATCGAGCAACAGGTCGACTTCGAGGAATTCTTCGCACAAGCTCCCGCAATCCATGAAAATGCCTCTCTTATCAAGGGGGTGGTGTGTGGCGTGCGGGTGGAGGAAATACAGGATCCGCTGATGCGGAAGATCCGGTACCTTGACAAGTTGATTGACGAGCTTGCGAAGGGAAAGCCTATGGAGAGAATCCTGCGCGGATGACGGGTGCTTGGAATTCATACAGGTCAACGCCGCGTCGCGGTGCGGGTTGACTTGGTCGGTCGGGCTCGGAGGCAGGCCATGCCAGCAACGAAAGAGGAAATTGCCACCTTCATGACCGAGGAGTTCCCGCAGAGCAAGTGCGTGGTCGAGGCGGTCGGCAACGGCGGCGCAACCGTGTCGCATCACATCGGACCGGATGAGTTGCGGCCGGGCGGCACGGTATCCGGTCCGGTGCTCATGGGCGTGGCCGATGTTGCCCTCTATGTGGCCATCCTCGGGGAGATCGGCATCGTGCCGCTGGCAGTAACGACCAGTCTCACCATCAACTTCCTGCGCAAGCCGTCTGCCACTGCACGCATCATTGGCGAGTGCAGCCTCATGAAGGTCGGGCGTTCGCTGGCCGTTGGCGAGGTGTCCCTGTATTCGGAAGGTGCGAGTGAACCGGTGGCACATGTCGTTGGAACGTATTCCATTCCACCCGGGCGCAGACGGGAGTGAAGGGGGGAGGGCGCCTGCGTTGCCGCCAGTCGAGGCGTACATGGGCAACAACCGGTAATCGCCATGCATGAACGGAACATTCCCGGACAGATGATAGGCCTCGCCGGGTGGCTGCTCCTGGCCTTCGGGGCGTCGGCAATCGGGGCGGTGGCTTCCGTGGAGGCGAGGTCGTTCTATGGCGAGCTCGTCCTGCCCGACTGGGCGCCGCCGGGTTGGGTGTTCGGGCCGGTGTGGACGGTCCTGTATGCCTTCATGGGCATTGCCGCCTGGCTTGTCTGGCGGTCGGGCGGGTTCCGCGGGAATCGAACGGCGCTGGGACTGTTCGTGGCTCAGCTCGCCCTGAACGCGCTGTGGAGCTGGTTGTTCTTCGCCTGGCGGCTGGGTGGCTGGGCGTTCGTGGACATTCTGGCGCTGCTGGTGACGCTGTCCGTGGTCCTGGTCCTCTTCTGGCGAGTGCGGCCCCTGGCGGGTGTGCTGCTGATCCCCTATCTGATTTGGGTGGCATTCGCGAGTGTGCTGAACTACGCGATCTGGCAGATGAACCCGCAGCTATTGGGCTGATCCGCGCGTCTGCCAGTCAATTGAATCATGCCGGCCGGCCACATCCGCTGCCGGCCGGCGATCACAGGAGACCTGTCATGGCGCCAATGAGTGTACCGGTGGATGAGTTCACCACCCCCGACCCGATCACCGCCAGCGAAGAGATGACGATCGATGAACTGCGGGATTTGATGCAGCAGCACGGCATCCGGCATCTGCCTGTCATCCGCGGCGATACCGTGGTGGGGGTGATCAGCGACCGGGATGTGCGCATCGTTTCAGGCTTGCCCGTGGCCGAGAAGCACCAGGTCCGGGCCGCCGACATCATGGCGGCCGATCCCTTGACCGTGGTCGCCTCCACCCCCCTGGAAGAAGTGGCGTACGCCATGTCGGACAAGAAGGTCGGCAGCGTGATCGTCAATGACGAGGATGGCCGGTTTCTGGGGATCTTCACTGCCAGCGACGCCTTGAACGCGCTGGTTGAGATTGTCCGTGGAGATGGGATGCCCGCCGCGTGACCGATTCGATAAGGGGAGATAGCCGTGCTACATCCCGATCAGTTCGAAGTCAACGAGGCGTGGATCGCGTTCAAGCTGAATGGTCAGCCTCTCCACACGGAGCAGGACGGCGACTTTGATTTCTACGCCCTCATGGATGCCGCAAGCTGCTTCATTCTCGGTTCCCAGACGGTATCAGCGGACAACGCGGAACCAGGCCAGCTTGACTCCCGGCGGCTGCTGCAACAGGCATACGAGCACAAGGAGCAATGGCCGGCGACGCTCTTCGTGCCGCGTGAGCAGACTGCAGCCCGTCTCGTCGCCGAAGCAGAGAAGCTGGGCATCCATGTCATTCGTGTACCGGACGCCCAACTGCTTCCCTTTACTGGCGAAGCCAGGCAGGGATTCAGGGAGCGTTTCGGCTGATGGACCACGCCAGGGCCCCCTGCGGGAGCCACAGCCCGACTGGCTTGAGGAACACATGGAAACGCGAAGTAATAGGGAGGTTCCCGATGAAGACCATGGGGTTGATCGGTGGAATGAGCTGGGAGTCGACGCAGGTTTATTACCGGCTCATCAACCAGCGAGTGAGGGACGAGCTTGGCGGGCTCCATTCCGCAAGGATCGTGCTCTTCAGTGTGGATTTCGCCGAGATTGAAGTATTGCAGCAGCAGGGCGCCTGGAGCACCGCAGCGGAAATCCTTGGTTCAGCGGCCAGGGCGGTTGAATCGGCAGGTGCGGAATTTCTGCTTCTCTGTACGAACACGATGCATAAGGTTGCCTCCGAAGTTGAACACGAAGTAAGCATCCCCCTTCTTCATATCGCAGACGCCACGGCCAACGCGCTCAAAAGGGATGGAATAACCTGTGTAGGGCTGGTGGGGACGAGATTTACCATGGAGCAGGAGTTCTACCTTGGTCGCCTTCAGGATCATGGTATCCGGGTCGTTGTTCCGGATGAGCCACAAAGAGAGCATGTTCATTCCGTGATTTTCACTGAACTGTGCCGGGGTGTGGTTAAATCCGATTCAAAAGCCGCCTATCTGGATGTCGTGGCATCATTGGCTGAGCGTGGTGCTCAAGGCGTGATCCTGGGGTGTACGGAAATTGGGCTGCTGATCCAGGGCTCGGATACGGAGGTTCGGCTCTATGACACTACGGATATACATGCTGAGCAGGCGGTTCAGCATGCCTTGGGAAGGACCTGACCAGAGGCTTGGGTGATTGGGGTGATCCGGGCCATCCATCAACTGGCCTTGATACAGTGGAAAAGCTGCAGTCGCTGCCGGCGGGATTTTCCGGGTGGTGCCAGGAGATTACTGCGTTCCTGCTGTTTGGGCTGCTGACCGCTATCACCTTCGGGAGTGCCGACTTTCTCGCGGGCCTGGTAGGCCGGCGAATGCACCCCCTGACGCTGGTGTTGTATTCCCAGTCCACCGGGGCCGTGATCATTACCGGGGTGGCCGCTGCCCAAGGCGTTACGCCGGGCGTTCCCGAACTGGCCTGGGGCGGCGCGGCGTGCTCGGGCTGGGATTCATTCTCTACTATCGCGCCCTGGCTAACGGCAACATGGGCGTGATCGCCGCGGTCACGGGTGTATGGACAGCCGTTGCTCCGTTCACCATCGGCCTGTCCCTGCAGGTGTTACCCGGAAGCGGGGCTTTCGGGCCTCCGTGCCCCCGCCAGTTTGAGCCAGAGCACGGCACCTGCCACCAGTCCAACCAGCGGCAACATGGCGAGATTCAGTACTTCCCAGCCGACCTGGTGCAGCAGCGTGCCGGACATCAGCGAGCCCAGGGCGACCAGCGAGAATATGATCAGATCGTTCGTTCCCTGGACCTTGCCGCGCTCCGCTTCGGAGTGGATGCTGGCCAGCAGGGCGCTGCCGCCGACGAACAGGAAGTTCCAGCCGATGCCAAGCAGCACCAGCGCCACCCAGAAGTGGGCGAAGCCCAGACCCATGGTTGCAACCGTGACGGAGGCGACAAGCAGGACCGTCCCCGCCAGCAGGATCCGGGTGACACCAAAGCGGGCGATCAGGCTGCCGGTGATGAAGGATGGCGCAAACATGCCAAGCACGTGCCACTGCATGATGGTGGCAACATGGGACATCTCGAACCCCTGCGCCCGCATCGCCAGTGGCGTCGCAGTCATGACCAGAACCATCACGGCGTAGCCGATGGAGCCGGCGAGAACCGCCACCAGGAAAGCGGGCTGCACCGCGATGCGGGCCATCGGCCGCTGCACATCGCCAGGCTGTGGCTCGCCGCTTGCGGGCACCCGCAGGAAGCTCAGCAGGGCGATGGCGATCACTGCCAGCAGTGCGATGACCAGGTACGGGCCGCCGGATGGCACTGCCGCGATCCAGTCCAAGGCCACGCTCGCGTTCCAGGGGCCCAGGAACGCAGCCGCCACGCCACCCGCCATGACGTAGGAGATCGCGCGGCCGCGAAAGGAGGGGCTCGCCACGTCGGCGGCAGCGAAGCGGTAATACATGGCGAAACCCTGGTAGAGCCCGAGCAGGAGGTTGCCGGCACAGAAAAGCCAGAACGATTCCTGGGCAATGGCCGCGAAACTCAGCAGTCCACCCGCAACGCCTCCCAGGCTGACTCCGGTGATGAAGCCGGCACGCCGTCCCACCCGCTTCATGTACAGGGAAGCGGGTAGCGTGGAGACCACCGTGCCGATCATCATCATGGCGATGGGCAGGGTTGCCAGCGCCGGGTCGGGACTCAGTTGCTGACCGACAACCCCGCTCAGCGTCATGACCGTGATGGCAGCGATCATGAACAGGGTCTGGGTCGTCACCAGAATACCCACGTTGATCTTCTCGAGGCGCATCGCGCTCATTCCCGCTTCCCCCATCGTTGCCCGAGATCCGTGCTGTGCACGCTTCTTTTCGGCCTAGAAGACCAGCACCCTGTCAGCCTGGACGGTAACCTCGGCCAGCGCGTCCATGGTGCTTCGCTCGGCACCCTTGATGACTTCGTCCTCGGTCATGCCCCGGGCGTCCATGCAGGTACCGCACAGGAGCACGCGTCCCTTCGTGGTTACCCGGCGGACCATGCGTTCAGCGTTGTAGTACCCGTCCGGCGTCTTCTGCCCCTGCCTGGCGCCCGCAACGGCGTCGCCCATCAAGAAGACCGTCACATTCTCTTCGCGCTTGATGAGCGCATGTGCGAGGCGCAGGCCGTTGTAGAGGCGTTCGGTGCCATAGGGAGGATCGTTGATGATAATCAGGCTGGACATCGCATGCACTTTTCGGTGGCCAACGCCTCACCTATCTGGATACGGTGTTGGGTGCGAGGACAAGTGCGCGGATCGACCGGCACCCGGAAACCTGCCGTGAATGCCACAGTCGGCTTGAATTCGAACACAAGGCCTTCCCAGTCGGCCGTGAGGGAGGCCGGGAGCCAGGCCCGAACGTGGCATGAGCACGCTGTTCGTGGTTGCTGCCATCAGGCTGCTGTGCGGCCATCGGCCGGGGGAGTGCCGGGGACGGGGCGGCCGACCGTCAGTGCGTGCCGCAAGGGTGCGGCCATCTCCAGATAGACCGGATCCGCGTCGGCACCGAGGCCGTCCAGGATTTTCGTGAAAAAGGCCCGCCCGGCCGTCACGGCAACGACGTCGAAGATCTCCGCATCACTCAGGCCGCAGTCCCGCAGTCGCGCGATATCGCCGGCGGATACGGAACGCGCGTCACGCGCCACCTTGCGCGCGAGGCGGACGATTTCGTGCTCCGCCGCGGACAGTCCGCGTGGTTGGCCGCCGTTCACGATGGCCGGTATGTCCTCCGCATCCATCAGCTCCGCCAGCGCCTTGCCGTGCGCGAGGGCACAATAGGTGTTTTCCAGGGCATGGGCGGCACTCAGTGTCACAAGCTCGAACCGTCTCGGCTCGACGTGCTTGCGGATGCAGCCGATCAGCGCGGCCCACGCCGCCATCACCTCCGGCCGATAGCAGAACACCATTGCGTAGTTGGGAAGGTAGCCGAAGTGGGCGCGCTGGCGTTCGTACATGCTGCGCAGCGCCTCGGATGCCTGTTCCGGGGGAATCGTGCGGATGAAGGCCATGGTTCTGTATCCTCGCCGGCATTCGGTTGGGGTCGTGACGGAGTCGGGCCCGGGGCGCGGTCACCGGCGTTCCCGCCGGCGCTTGCAGGCGTCATGCGGCCGACTTCCTTGGATGCAGCCACTTGGGCAGGAGGCTGTACGGATCGACCTCCGCCCCGGAGTCGTAGGGAATGCCCAGGGCGTCGAGTCGTTCCCGCAGGGATCCATCACGCCAGGCATCGAAGAGCTCGGTGCATCCGCCGATGTGCTCGCCGCCAATGAAGATTCGCGGGATGGTTGCGGCACCGGTCCTTTGCGTGAGTACGCTGCGGATCTTGCCCCCGTGGTCGTCGACCTGGCAGGCGGCGGAATCCAGGTCCACGCTCCGGTACGCGATCCCGAGCCGATTGAAGAGCTTGCGTACAGACCAGCAGAACTCGCACCACTCCAGCGCGAACATCACCACCGGTTCGGCCGTGATGGTCTCGGTGACGAAGCGTTCGGCGTAGGCATCCAGCTCCGCGGGCTCCGGGTGCATGGGCGGTGTGGTCACCGGCGACCCCGCATCAAAACGATAGCCCGGAGTGGACCGGGACAGGGCCGTCTCCTCGTCGTTCATGTCATCGTTGATGCCGTCGAACAGGGGCGTCGACAGGTAGCGTTCGCCGGTGTCCGGCAGCATGCAGACGATGTTGGTGCCGGCCGGCGACCGACGTGCAACCACCAGTGCGGCCGCCAGGGTGGCGCCGCTCGAGGTGCCGGCGAAAATTCCTTCCCGCCGGGCCAGTTCCCTGGCGAGCCGCAGAGCCTCGTCGCCGGCCACCGGGATGATCTCGTCGACGAGCCCGTCCGTCATCGCCTCCTCGGTGAGCCTGGAGATGAAATCGGGGCTCCAGCCCTGCATGAGGTGTGGGCGGAAGTGAGGGTGACTGGCTGCCGGTTCCCCGCGGGCATTGCGCAGCTGGGGTAGGCCGCTGCCGAGCAAGCGGGCGTTGTCGGGTTCGGCGACCACGATGCGGGTATACGGACTCACGGCCTTCAACGCGCGTGCAACCCCCTTGAGCGTACCGCCGGTACCGAAGCCCGATACCCAGTAGTGCAGGGGGTCGCTCCCGAAGTCGGCAATGATCTCCTGCGCCGTGGTCCGGGAATGCACGGCGGCGTTGGCCTCGTTCTCGAACTGGCGACAGAGGAAGTATCCGTGCCGCGCGGCCAGTTCCATGGCCTTGTTGAGCATTCCGGTTCCCTTGTCGGCAGCCGGTGTCAGCACCACCCGTGCGCCCAGGAATCGCAGCAGCTTGCGGCGTTCGATGCTGAAGCTCTCGGCCATGGTCACGACCAGCGGATAGCCCTTGCGGGCGCAGACCATGGCGAGCC
>SLLM01000289.1 GCA_007134055.1 Ectothiorhodospiraceae bacterium
ATCGCGGATGGCGTACTGTACGATCAGCCGGCCGATGAGCACGCCCGGCTCGGACACCGTGGTCATCTGCCCCTGCTGGATCATCGGAATGGCCTCCCGGACCACGGCGCTTGAGAACACGCGGGCGTCACTTTCCATCCGCCGCACCGCCTGCACAGCCCCCATCCCCAGCGGGATCACCGGCGTGAAGACGAATGCCGCGTCCTCATTGCGCAGCAGCATGTCGGAAGTCTGGGAGACCCCGTACTCGACCCCCAGGCTGCCCCCGGTGGGACCTTCCACCACCTCGATACCGCCGCATTCCTGCACGGTTTCGACGAAGGCGACGTGACGCAGACGCGCCCACTCGGCACCGGCGGGGCCAGGCAGGGTCACGGCGGTGGCACCGTTGTCCGGACGCTCGTCGCAAGCCACACGCCCCAGGATCCGCCCGATCTCGGAATCGTCCTGGGTCACGCCGAAGTTGACGTTGTCGCTGTTCACCGGGATGCCGGCCGCGATCACCTTGATGTCATCCTGCCGCATCTGCCGGATCATCGGGTTGTAGCCGTCGTAGGCGGCGGCACCGAGAACCAGGGCATCGACGCCGCGGGTCTGCAGCGACTCCATCTGCGAGAACTGTTCGCGGACGTTGCCATAGGCCCCAGCCACCGATATCTGGACGACTTCAACGCCCGCATCCTCGGCCTCTTCGGCGATGCCATAGGCAATGCCCCGCCAGAAATCATCCTCGAGATGCACCAGGGTCACCCCCAGGCGATGGGGCTCGGAAGCCTGGATCGGTTCGATCAGTCCACGGAAACGGTCGTCGTCCGCGGCGCTCGCCACCGACGCACCGACGGTCATGGTTGCCAGTATGGCCGCGGAAGCGGCCCCCCGTATCATCTTCTGCCCAACAGATCGCATAGCGTCGTACCTCCGGAATCGTTATGGAATGCGTCCATGCGAATTTCAGGGTCCCTGCCGACCATCCGCGTCGGCATGATCGAGGCCGGCGAGCAGACGTTCCGCCGTATGCTGGCAGTGCTCCCGGCTGATCCGCGCAACAGCGTCCGCATCCCCCTCCTCGAAGGCGGCCACCATCGCGTGATGCTCCTCCTGCGCCTGCGCCAGCCCCCCCGTCATGGAGGCTTCCATGCGGATGTAGGGCTCCACCACGGAGCGCAGGGTGCTCGCCAGGCGATGCATGTAGCGCCGCTTGCCGCAGGAAAGCAGGGCGTCGTGGAACTGCAGGTTGAGCTCGGACCAGCGCGCAATGGTCTCAGGCCCATGAACCGGCTGCACCGCATCCATCTGCGCGAGCAGCGAGCGCACCCGCGCCATATCCACTTCTGTGCGCCAGCGGGTGGAGTCCCGGGCAGCCCGCTCCTCGACCAGCATGCGCAGCTCGAACACTTCAAGGATCTCGTCCCGGTCCAGGGACGTGACGGCATACCCGCGGCGGGGATACAGGACAACCTGGCCCTGGCCCTCGAGGCGCTGCAGCGCCTCGCGCACCGGCACCCGGCTGACCCCCATCTGGCGGGCGAGGTCTTCCTGGCGCAGCATCTCCCCCGGCTGGAAGCGGCCTTCAAAGATGGAGACCCGCAACCACTCGTACACGGCCTCCGGAATGGAGCGCTGGGCGGAGGCGATGATGTCCGGTGGAACTGTATCTTTCATATTGACGATTGTATTCAATTTACATTACGATGCAAGTACGACACTAGGGGAGGCTTCATGGCACTCGAGGAAAAGGACATTGAGTTCCGCGGCATCCGGGTTCACTACTGGGAGGGAGGCACGGGCTTTCCCATCCTGATGATCCACGGCTCGGGGCCCGGCGCTTCGACGCTGGGCAACTGGAAAGCCGTTCTGGAGCCCATGGCGGAGCGCTACCATGTCATTGCCGCCGACCTGGTCGGGTTCGGTCTCTCGGAGCGCAAACCCGACCCTCCCTACTTCGACTTCGACCTGTGGGTGGCGCAGGCCGCATTCATGCTGGACCTCTTCGACGAACAGGAACTCGGCATTGTCGGCCACTCGCTCTCCGGCGCCATCGCCCTCAAGCTCGCGTCGCGGGATTCGCGGATCGCAACGGTGCTCACCACCGGCACCATGGGGGCCCGATTCACGCCCAACGCCGAAACCGCCAGGGTGTGGACCTTCCCGGAGACCCGGGAAGCGCTGCGGCGTACTGCGGAGACGCTGATCTTCGACAAGAGCCTCATCACCGACGAGTACCTGGACAACCGCATGCAGGTACTCCACAGCGGCGACTACGGCAGCTATTTCGAAGCCATGTTCGGCGGTGACAAGCAGCCCTATATCGATGCCGCCGTGCTGAGCACGGACGAACTGGCGGCCATTCAGGCGGATGTGGCAATGATCCACGGGCGCCAGGATTCCGGCTTCCCGTACGAGGAAACCACACTGGCCCTGTCGCGACAGCTCCCACACGCGGATGTACTGGCCCTGGGCCGGTGCTGCCACTCGCCGGCGCTCGAGCACCCCGGGAAGTTCATGAGCTGCGCCCGGACGCTGTTCGGCTGACGCGCTCGCCCCCAGGGCAAAGGCCGGCCCGGGCATTTCCGGCGCCATGCACGGAATGGCGCGTACTCAGACCCTCGATGACACGGAGGAACCCAAGCAATGACAACCTCGCGCGGCGCGACCAACGGCAGCAGCGGCTTCCTGAACATCTACAACCCGGAGGGCGTATCACCGCCCCTCGGGCAGTACACCCACATCGCCCGGGTGAAACCATCGGAGCTGCTGTTCATCGCCGGTACCCTGCCCGTGAATGCCAGGGGGGAATCGGTGGGCGAAGGAGATCTCAGTGCCCAGATGGAACAGATCTTCGCCAACATGGGCGATGCCCTGGCATCGGCGGGAGCGGATCTCGGCAACGTGGTCCAGTTCACCACCTACCTTGTGTCGGAGGACCTGATCCCGGAACTGATGGAGTTCCGCAAGCGCCGCTTCCCGGACTTCTTCCCCGACGGCAAGTACCCGCCGAACACGCTGCTGATCGTGAACCGGCTGGTGCACCCGGAATTTCTGGTGGAGGTGCAGCCCATCGCGGCGCTGCCGTAGACCAGTCTATCCGTCTCCCGCTCGCCGCGCCGGCCCATCGGGGCCACAGGGAGGTTGTGACGGCCGGGAACACCTTCCCCCAGGGAGAGCCTTCGGAACAGGGCTGCCGACCAGCCGAACAGACCGGTGACAGGGCCTTGATCGGTACCCCATTCGACGCGGGGAACAGGCCAGTCCCGCGATCGGTCCTGGACTGGGCGGAGGGCCAGGTCCGGGGCCGCTGACTGGTGGCTCCCCGGAAAGAACGGGTGTTCAGAGGTCCAGCCCGAGGCGCCTTGCGGCGAGTACGGCCTGTGTCCGGTTGGCGACATTGAGCGCACGCAGGATGCCGGAGACGTGCTGCTTGATGGTGATCTCGGCGAGCCCGAGCTGTTGCGCCATCTCCTTGTTCGACAGCCCCCGGGACAGCAGGCCAATCACCTGTCTCTGGCGGCGCGTGAGCGCGGACACACTGTCGGCAAGGGCCTCCGGATGATCGTCCGGGCTGACCCATTCCGGAGTGGTGATACGGCCGGCAACGGCTCTGGTAACGGTATCGCGCAGGCGCTCCAGGGGGGCAGCCTTGGAGACGAAGGCACAGGCGCCGGCGCGGAAGGCGGCGTGAACCTCCCGGTAGTGATCCGAAGCGGAGAAGGCGATCAGTCGGCATTGCGGCTGCAGGCGGCGGAATATGGGCATTGCTTCGATGCCGCTCATCCCCGGCAGCCATACGTCCAGGAGCACTGCCCGCATGGCCAGGGATTCCGCCAGGCGGATACCCTCCTCCGCCGTGCCGGCAACCACTACGCCATCGACGATCGGTAGCGTGCCCAGGTGGCGGACCAGGGCCTCCTGGCAGATCGGGTGATCGTCCACCACGAGGAGGAAATCCTTCCGCCACCGGTTGCGCGGCTCTCCGGACCCCCGGGACACCTGCCCGTGGGTTTCGGCCGCGGACACCTGCCGCTGCGGTTCATCCATGAACCTTCTCCCTTGACCCGGAAAGACCGGCCCCCGCGACCGGCGTAGCCCGCCAGCCTCATATCACGGCGCCCGGTTCCACCGCCGACAACGGACGCACCATCGCCACCCCCCGCCGGCATCCGGACAACAGCGCCGGCGGCGTGCCCTGACAATAGCCTGTATCCGCAGTGTTGCAAGCGGCATCGGGCAATACATTGGTATCAACCCTCCGCCACGGCAGACAGCGCGGCGAACGCAATCACGCCGGTCCTTCGCCCCAGCCCGCCACCGGGATTCCAGAACATCGCAATGACCCGATGTCAGGCTTCCAGGCCCAGGCGACGGGTGGCAAGCACCGCCTGGGTGCGGTTGTTCACCTTGAGGAGACGCAGAATCGCGGATACGTGCTGCTTGACCGTGATTTCCGCAAGATCCAGGTGATGGGCGATCTCCTTGTTGGACAGCCCCCGCGAGAGCAATGCGATGATCTGCTTCTGCCGATGCGTAAGGGCGGGAAGGGCATCGTCGGGCACTCCGCCACGATCTTCCGGGGCAACCCATTCCGGTTCGGCAATGGTTCCCGTCCGCGCCCGCTGGATCGTGCTGGCAAGACGCGCCAGGGGTACGCCCTTGGAAACGAAGGCAATGGTCCCGGCGCGGAACGCGGCTGCCACCTCGCGGTGATTGTCCGAGGCCGAGAAGACCACCAACGGCGCCATGGGACGCACCCGGCGAAAACGCGGCATGGCCTCGATGCCGCTCAGCCCGGGCAACCAGACGTCGAGCAGCACCAGCCGGATGTCCTGTGCCTCGGCCAGCCGCAGTCCTTCCTCTGCCGTGCCGCAGGCAATCACGCTGCGAAATCCCGGCAACTTGCCCAACTCGCGGACCAGTGCCTCCTGACAGATGGGATGATCCTCCACCACGAGCAGCACACCCGTGCCCGAAGGCCGTGCAGCGCCCCGTCTGGCCCCGTCAGTCGGACGACTCTCACGCCTCGCCACCGGGAACTCCTGTTTCATCTCCTCCATGCACGCCTCCTTTCAACGGTTACCGGCGCTGCACCATCGGCTACGCACCCGGATCTGCCATCCGGCACCAATGGACCAGACATTTTTTATAAATTACCAATAAAAATTCCTATAATTTGGTATTGTTTTGATGGTAGCCTCAGGAATCGATTTCTCAATACCCATGGGCCAATACATCGGTATTGCTCACCCATACCGCCCCACTGTCTGGAACTGATCGAGCCACCGGCTGCGAATTCGACATCCCGACCGAAACTCAGCGCCTGCGGCCGCCATCGCCCGCCACGCTACCGTGGCACGCATCGGCAGCGATTCTCTCCAGCCCGAGGGCAAACTGCGCCGTGACTGCATCAACCAGCTGCTCGCGGCATGATCGATCCGCCGGCAGGCGCCCGTGCAGCAGCAACAATGCCATGCCGTGCACGATCGACCACGCACTTGCGCAGCCCACGCGAAACTGTTCAGGATCCGGTACCAGACCCCGCACGGCATCCTGGAGCGCACCGTACAGTTGTTCACCCGCGGACCGGAGCGTGTCGTCCCTTGCCTGCAGCTCATCAAGTTCGGCGCTGAACATCAGCTGGAACAGCGCCGGTTCGTCCAGCGCGAAGCGAACGTAGGTCCGCCCCAGCCTCTCCAGCCGGCACCGGGGTGGATCCTCGGAACGGTCATCGGCGATGAACCGATGGTGCAATTCCAGAAAACCCTCCGCAGCGAGGGCCGCCAGCAAAGCATTGCGGTCATCGAAATGCCGGTATGGCGCGGCCTGGGAAACCCCCGTCACCCGCGCCACGCGACGCAGGCTCAGGCCCGCCGCGCCGTGGCCGCGTAGCTCCTGCCGTCCCGCATCGAGCAGTGCCTGCCGCAGGTTTCCATGGTGATACGTCGAGCGCGGCACGCGGGCCATGAACGCCATCCAGAAACTAAAGTTAACGCCGTTAACTTTAGTTTCTGGGACCCTTGTGGTCAACGACCAGGCGCACTTCTTCAACTGAACTGATCACAAGACGACACACGCTCGTGCCCACGCTCCACCCTTCAGGGGCACGGGCTGGCGGAGATGGACCCGGACCGGCCCGAACCCGCCACGCCCGGTGCGCGGAAGGATAGGCCGGATTCGTTGGTGAGATGAATGGCGAATTCCGGGAAACTCCGTGCCACTCGCGGGACAATCGAATGCGCTGCCGGCTGGAGCGAGGCGAGCCCGGGGGAAGTGGAGCGTCCGTGCCAGCCTGGCCCGCAGACTGTGCAGGACCGCGAACGGCTGGTCCGCGGCCCGGGGGTTGCACTTGCACGCTTGAATTTCGCTTGAGGGCGGAACCGGCGGTGGCGCGTCCCACCCCGGCCGGACACCAGTCGGGGCCTCAGACCGGCCGCCTCACCCCAGCAGTTCCTGCCTGGCCCTGATTGCCCGGTCGCGCAGGGCGTCAAGATCCACGTTCAGCAGCTCACCATGCCGCTTCATCACGCGTCCGCCGACAATCACGGTGTCCACATTCCCCGGGTGGCTCGACTGCACAAGCAAGGCCGCCGGATCTCCGGGGAACATGTTGGGATCCTGTGTCCGCACAAGTATCACGTCAGCCTGCTTGCCGGGCTCCAGCGAGCCGATGCGGTCCTCCATGAGCAGCGATGCCGCCGCATGGGTGGTGGCGTACGGCAGCACGTCGCGCGCCTTGATCGACAGGGATTCCAGCGACAGGCCGTTTGCCTGCGCCTCCCGGTGGTCGAGCATCCGTTGCGTCTGCAGGATAAAGCGCAACTGGGTGAACAGGTCGCAGCTCACGGCCGAGACGATATCGGCACTGACGGTCGGCGCCACGCCGTTATCCAGCATCGCCCGCAGGGGGCTGGCATCGAGCCCCATCTGCATTTCCACTTCCGGGGAGCTGGAGACGTGGGCCCCGTGCTCCGCGATCAGCCGGAACTCGTGCTCCGTGAAGCCATTGCCGTGCACGAAGGTGATGTCGTCGCCGAGCAGGCCGGCATGATGGAGCAGGGTCGGCGCGCCGCTGGCGCCTCCGGCGGCGAAACCGGCATGCAGGGTCACGGGAATTTCCAGTTCGCGGGCGAGGCCGATGTCGTCGGCGATCCGCCCCATGTCGCTCGTCTCCGGATTCTGGGTCGCCATCGCCAGGCCAATGAGCTCCTCG
>SLLM01000206.1 GCA_007134055.1 Ectothiorhodospiraceae bacterium
CGAGGTCTTGGCGGTTTCCAGCATCACCGCGCGCAGCGTGTTGTCGATACGCAGGGTGCGCGCCGCGCTCCAGCCCAGCGCGAGCAGGAGCACCAGCACCGCCGCCGCGGCGGCATAGACGGCCAGGTAATCGCCCGAGCGGTCGAGCTGGCGCACATTGAGGTTGAAATTGACATGCAGCTGCCAGATCACCACCAGCGAGGCCAGCGAGATGATCGCCGGCCAGAAGCGGCGCGGGCCGGTGTGCAGCTTGTAACCGGCCATGACGGTGGCGCCCATCGCGCCCACCGCGCCAGCCTGGGTGACGGTGGCCACGCAGCCGGGGAAACCCTGCCCGCCGTACTCCTGCGGGCAGGGCAGGCTGTTCCAGCCGTTTTCCACGTACTGCCGGTAGGCAGCGGCGAAACCGTCGGGGGTGGTCACCCGGTCGCCGTCGCGCCGGCACCCCACGGTGTCACCACTGCGGTTCAGAGGTGCGAACACGCCGCCCGCGAAGCGCGCCGCCTCCTCCAGTACCGCGTCCACCAGTTCGGCAGAGGCCTCGGAGTAGGGCGGCAGTGCGAGGATGGCGTCGTAATCCAGTACTTCGAGGAGCACGAAGCGCATGTGACGCAGCGGTGGATCGTAGTCGTGCATGATGACTCCCGTCGATTCGCAGCCCTCCGGAGAAACAGGGAACCGGGCGCAGACCCGTCGGCCGCCGTGGGTTTCAGGTGCTTCCGGGATCGCTTCCCAGGTGCCGGTATGCGTCCCGGAGTCTGTACTTCATCAGCTTCCCCGAAGGGGTGCGGGGCAGGCTGTCACGGAACACGATATGCCGGGGGCACTTGTAGCCTGCCAGGTATTGCCGGCAGTGGTCGACCACCCCCTGTTCCGAGAGCCCGCTGCCGGCCACGGGCACGACGACCGCGCAGACGCTCTCGATGTATCGGGCGTCCGGTACGGCGACCGCCGCAGCCTCGCGGATTCCCGGGTGGCGCATGAGTATATCCTCGACCTCGACCGGGTAAACGTTCTCCCCTCCGGTGCGGATCATGTCCTTCCTGCGCCCGGCGATGCAGAGCAGCCCCTGCCCGGTCAGGCGACCGAGATCCCCCGTATGGCACCAGCCGTCGGTAAAGGTCTCGGCAGTTGCCTCGGGGCGCTGCCAGTAGCTGTCGCAGACCACGGGGCTGCGGATCCAGATCTCGCCTTCTGCACCGGGAGCGACCACGGCTCCGCGTTCGTCCCGCAGGGAGATCTCGGTGAAGGGCATGGGACGGCCCACGCTTTCGGGATGGTTGAGGGTTTCCTCGCCGGTGGAGCAGGCAGCGATGGGGGTTCCTTCCGTCAACCCGTATACCTGTACCACCTCGATCCAGGGATAGCGCTCCTGCAGGGCCCGGGTGGCCGAGGGCAGCAGGGGGTCTCCCCCGGAGAGGATGCGCTTCAACGTGGAGAGATCGTAGGCCTGCCAGTCTTCCAGCCGGGTGAGCTGATAGATCATGAACGGGAACAGAAAGACGTCGGTCACGCGCCGGTGGGCGATGATCTCGAGCACGCGCCGGATCGAGAAACCGCCGCTGCCAAGCACCACCGCGTGGCCGCCCACCGCCAGCGTGGCACTGGCAAGGTCTTCCACCGCGCCGACGTGGTACATGGGGCCGGTGGTCATGCCCACGGTATTCTCATCCAGACCCCACTGCATCGCCTGCATGGCGGTGAACCACAGGGTGTTGTCGTGGCTCCAGACGGCACCCTTGGGGCGCCCCGTGGTGCCGGACGTATACATCAGCATGGCCGGTGCGTCCGCCGCGGGGCGCAGGCATTCCGGCTCGTCAGGGTGGCCATTCTCCAGCACGGTCCAGGCTTCCGCCCAGGGCGGCGTGGATCCGCCGCCGTCGGGCAGGGCCACGTACCACCGGACCGGTAGCCGGTCGCGGATCGGCGCAAGGGTGTCGGCAAGGGAGCCATGGAACAACAGCACCGTGCTGCCCGAATCATTGATGGCGTATTCAAGCTCCTCCGCGGTAAGCCGGAAGTTGAGTCGCACGGCGATGGCGCCAATGCGCATCGCGGCGAGGTAGGCCGTCCAGTACTCCAGGCAGTTGTACAGCAGGATGCCTACCCGGTCCCCACTGCGCACACCGCCCGCCAGCAAGGCGTTGGCGCAGGCGTTGACGCGGTGGTGGAGGGTTTCGTGGCTCCAGCTTTCGGCATCCTCGAACGAGACGGCCGGGCGGTCTCCGGGAATCCTGCTGCAGGGCCAATTGCTGCGTCTGCTGAGGAAGCCCGTGTCCATGTGCATCTCCCGTGGTCGGTCGCCGGACGGCCTGGTCGTAGTCAGTGCCCGGTGGGTGCCTGCTTCGCCGCGAGCGCACGCGCCACGCGGGAAGCCGGGTGCTTGCCGAGCTGTGCGCAGATCCAGCGGCCCGTTGCCGCAAGATCGTCAAGATCCACCCCGGTTTCGATTCCCATGCCGTGGAGCATGTAGACAACATCCTCGGTGGCCACGTTGCCGGAAGCACCCCGCGCATACGGGCATCCACCCAGGCCGGCTACCGAGCTGTCCACCGTGGCGACGCCGAGCTGGAGCACAGCGAGCAGGTTGGCGAGTGCCTGCCCATAGGTGTCGTGGAAATGGGCTGCCAGGCAATCCATGGGGACCCGTTCGGCCACGGCCGCGACCATGCGCTGCGCGCGCAGGGCTGTCCCGACGCCGATGGTATCTCCCAGGGAGATCTCATAGCATCCCATGCGGAACAGGGACTCCGCCACGTGGGCCACGGTGGCCGGGTTGATCTCTCCCTCGTAGGGACAGCCGAGCACGCAGGAGACATAACCCCGTACCCGCACCCCCTGGTTCCCGGCCGCTTCCAGAACCGGTGCGAAGCGCTCCAGGCTCTCGTCAATCCCGCAGTTGATGTTCCGGCGGGAAAAGCTCTCCGAGGCGGCACCGAATACCGCGACTTCCTCGGCACCGGCCGCCACGGCATTCTCGAACCCCTTGAGGTTGGGTGTGAGGACCGGATAGTTCGTGCCCGGTCGCCGGCGGATGCTCCGCAGGACCCGGTCGTGGTCCGCCATCTGTGGCACCCACCGGGGAGAGACGAATGCGGTGGCCTCCACGGTGGGCAGCCCCGCATCCGCCAGTCGCTGGATCAGTTCGATCTTCACGGTGTCGGCGATAACCGTGTCCTCGTTCTGGAGGCCGTCCCTGGGTCCGACCTCCACGATCTTTACAGTCTCGGGCAGCTGCATGAGCCGTACCTCTATGGGGTGCCGTTCGCGGGCGGGCGAGCCTTCACCAGTACGGACGGCACGATCTCCATGACGCACTCGCCATCCTGGTTCCGGCACAGCCAGTGCACCTTGATGATGCCGGAGTCCGTTCGTGAACCCGAGCGCCGTACCTCCAGCACCCGGATCTCCAGCGAGAGCGTATCGCCGGGAAACACGGCGCGGCTGAAGGTCAGACGTTCCACGCCGATGCCGATCTGGCCGCCGGTCATCTGCAGTTCGGAGCGCATGGCCATGCCCATGACCATTGCAGCGGTATGCCAGCCACTGGCGGCGAGGCGGCCGAACAGGGTGGATTGCGCTGCTTCCGGGGCCAGGTGCTGCGGCTGTGGGTCGAACTCCCGGGCGAAGCGGATGATGTCCTCCTCGGTCACCTGCCAGACGGGCGCCTGAAAGCACATGCCCGGACGGAGATCCTCCAGGTACAGCGGCCCCTGCTGGTACATCATGGCTCAGGAGTCCTCCGCGGGAGATTCCGAGGATTCCGAGGGGTCGCCGATGGACAGGAGCTCGGCGCCTTCCTCGACCTGATCACCGGGCGCGAAGTTCACGTGCTCCACGATGCCGTCGGCGAATGCGCGGATGGTGTACTCCATTTTCATCGCCTCCAGCACCAGCAATGCGTCTCCCTCGGAGACCCGGTCTCCCGGCCTGACGCTTACGTCCAGCACCACTCCAGGCATGGGGGCCGTCAGACTGCCCTCGCGCAGTTCGTCCTCCATTCCCGCCACCAGCGGATCATGCACCACCAGGCTACCCGATTCCTCGCCCACGACCACGATGCGGTTCGGGCCGTCCTGGAGCACCATCGCGTCCAGGTATACGCCGTCCAGCCGCATGCGCAGGCGCCCGTCCGCGTGGAGATCGCCATTGGCCCGCGCCTCGCCGCCGGGTAGTTCCAGCAGAAAGCAATCGTCCCGGTAATGGGCGACCACCTGCAGGTCACCGTCGCCATCGAGGAAGTGCAGGGTATGGTAATTATCGCTGTTCGGACGCCAGCCGTCGGTGAGGTGCCAGGGGGAGTAGGGGTCGCCGGAGTCCATGGCGGTGGCGAGTGCGCGCCGATCCACCGTGAGTAGTTCGTACAGGGCAGCAGCGGCAAGCAGGCGGTCACTCACCGGGATTGCCGGCGGCAGCAGGGAATCGCGATGGCTGTCGATGAAGCCCGTGTCGACACCACCCTCCGCGAAGGCCGGGTGCGCCGCGACCCGCGCCAGGAAGCGTGTGTTGGTAACGGTTCCCACCACCAGGTATTGTGCCAGGGCGCGACGCAGACGCTGCAGCGCCATGGGGCGGTTTCGGTCCCAGACCGCAAGCTTGGCGATCATGGGGTCGTAATGCACCGTGATGCTGTCACCTTCCCGAACACCGGTGTCGATGCGCACATGACGATCCTCCGGGGGCGTGCGTAGATGGCGGATCGTGCCCGTGGCCGGGAGGAATTCCCGGTGCGGATCTTCCGCATAGATTCGCGCCTCGAAGGCGTGACCTTCGATCCTTAGCTCGTCCTGGGAGCGAGGCAGGGTGCCGCCGGCGGCAACGACCAGCTGCCAGGCCACCAGATCCTCGCCCGTGATCAGCTCCGTAACCGGATGTTCCACCTGCAGCCGGGTGTTCATCTCCATGAAATGAAACGAACCCCGGGCGTCCATGATGAATTCCACCGTGCCCGCACCGACATAGCCGATGGCGCGTGCGGCCGCTACCGCGGCCTCCCCCATTTCCCGGCGTAGCGCTTCGTCCAGGCCGGGAGCCGGTGCTTCCTCGATCACCTTCTGGTGCCGGCGCTGGATCGAGCAGTCCCGCTCGAACAGGTGCACGGCGTTGCCGGCGTCGTCGGCAAAAACCTGCACCTCCACATGCCGCGGTGCCAGGAGATACTTTTCCACCAGCACCTTTTCGTCGCCGAAGGCGGAGCGCGCCTCGCGCTGTGCCGCTGTCAGTGCCCCGGCGAACTCCCGTGCTTCATCCACCCGCCGCATTCCCTTGCCGCCGCCTCCGGCCGAGGCCTTGATCAGCACGGGATAGCCGATCCGTTCCGCGGCTTCGGCAAGCCGCTCCGGCGACTGCTCGTCTCCGTGGTAGCCCGGGACCAGGGGCACGCCCGCTCGCTCCATGATCGCCTTGGCCGCGCTCTTGGACCCCATCGCCTCGATGGCCTCCGGTGGTGGTCCGATGAAGACAACTCCGGTTTCCCGACAGGCGCGGGCGAATCCGGCGTTCTCCGACAGAAAGCCGTAACCGGGGTGAATGGCGCGGGCGCCGCTGCGCCGTGCGACTGCGAGTATCCGTTCCGTGTCGAGGTAGCTTTCCCGGGCGGCAGGCGGGCCGATGAACCAGGCCTCGTCGCACGCCTGCACGTGCATGGCGTCGGCGTCCGCCTCGGAGTAGACCGCCACCGTCGCTATCCCCATGGCGCGGCAGGTGCGCGCGATCCGGCAGGCGATTTCCCCGCGGTTGGCGATCAGGATCTTGTCGAACATGGTCTTCTGTCCTCGTCCCCGGCGCCGCCGCGGCGGTTGGCGGGGGTGTGGTGATGTCACATCCGGAACAGGCCGAACCGGGTTTCCTCCACCGGTGCGTTGAGGCTTGCGGAGATACCGAGTCCCAGGACCCGTCTGGTGTCGGCCGGATCGATGACCCCGTCGTCCCAGAGGCGGGCGGTGGCGTAGTAGGGATGGCCCTGGGACTCGTACTGGGAGCGGATGGGTGCCTTGAATCGCTCCTCTTCTTCTTCCGGCCAGTCCTCACCCTTGCGTTCGAGGATGTCCCGTCGAACCTGCGCCATGACGTTGGCCGCCTGTTCGCCTCCCATCACCGAGATGCGGGCGTTCGGCCACATCCACAGGAAGCGAGGGGAGTACGCCCGGCCGCACATGCCGTAGTTCCCGGCGCCGAAGCTGCCCCCGAGGATCACGGTGAACTTCGGCACCCGCGCGCAGGCCACCGCAGTGACCATTTTCGCCCCGTCCTTGGCGATGCCGCCGGCCTCGTACTTGCGGCCGACCATGAAGCCGGTGATGTTCTGCAGAAAGACCAGCGGGATGCCGCGCTGGCTGCACAGCTCGATGAAGTGGGCGCCCTTGAGCGCCGATTCCGAGAACAGGACGCCGTTGTTGCCGATGATGCCCACGGGATATCCGTGGATGTGGGCGAAGCCGCATACCAGGGTCGTCCCGTACAGCGCCTTGAACTCGTCGAACTCGGAGCCATCGGCGATCCGGGCGATCACCTCCCGGACGTCATAGGGCTTGCGGGCGTCGTCCGGGACCAGGCCATAGAGTTCCGCGGAATCGTACAGGGGCGGTCGGCTCTCGCGGATGGCCAGGTCCACCTGCTTGCGCCCATTGAGGCTCGCCACCGCCCGCCGGGCCAGCCCCAGGGCATGGGCGTCGTTGAGGGCATAGTGGTCGGTGACCCCCGAGATGCGGGAATGGACGTCGGCGCCGCCGAGATCTTCCGCGGTAACCACCTCCCCCGTCGCCGCCCGTACCAGCGGCGGCCCGCCGAGGAAGATCGTGCCCTGCTCCTTTACGATGATGCTCTCCTCCGCCATGGCGGGGACATAGGCGCCGCCGGCAGTACACGATCCCATCACGACAGCGATCTGGGGGATCCCCATGGCGGACATGTTGGCCTGGTTGAAGAAGATGCGTCCGAAATGGTCGCGGTCGGGGAATACCTCGTCCTGGCTGGGGAGGTTGGCGCCGCCGGAGTCCACCAGGTAGATGCAGGGAAGGTGGTTTTCCTGCGCGATTTCCTGGGCGCGAAGATGTTTCTTCACGGTCACGGGGTAGTAGGTGCCGCCCTTGACGGTGGCGTCATTGACCACCACCATGCATTCCCGGCCGGAGACGCGGCCGATTCCGGTGATGATCCCCGCCGAGGGCACCTCATCGTCATACATGCC
>SLLM01000330.1 GCA_007134055.1 Ectothiorhodospiraceae bacterium
CTGGCCATGGGGAAGGGGCGCCCCCGGTCGTCAACGGAAATTGACACTCTGTTGCGAGTCGCCGGCTTCGCGCAGATCCGACTGCTGCCAGCGCGGAATCCGCTACAGACACGGGTGATGACGGCGATGCGACCCTGATCGCGCAATGTAATTATTACTTGACACATAGAAATGTCAGCCTAGGATTACAGTATGACTGCAACCGCTCAATCATCCCCCGCATCACGCTCCCTCACGGCGCAAGCCGGCGAAGCGAGCGCGGTGGTTTTCGTCGAACCGCACCGGCTGATCATGGAGCGTCTCACCCTCGATCCCCCGGGAGACGGGGACGTCGTCGTGCAGGTCCAATGGAGCGGAATCAGTACGGGCACCGAGCGACTGCTGTGGAATGGCCGCATGCCGGCCTTCCCCGGAATGGGCTACCCGCTCGTTCCAGGCTACGAATCCGTGGGTCGTGTCCGGGCTGCCGGGGCGGCCTCGGGGTGGGAGGTCGGCTCCTTCGTGTTCGTCCCCGGAGCGCGCTGCTTCGGTGACGTCCGAGGCCTTTTCGGGGGCGCGGCCTCCCGCCTGGTTGCCCCCGGCGACCGTGTCAGGCCGGTCCCCGCGGAGCTCTCCGGGAATGCCGTGCTGCTGGCGCTAGCGGCCACCGCCTGGCACATCGTCGACAGCGGTATTCCCGATCTGATCATTGGCCACGGAGTCCTGGGCCGCCTGGTCGCGCGCATTGCCATGCTGCGCGGCGCTGCCGCCCCCACGGTCTGGGAAACCAATGCGCAACGGCGCGTCGGAGCGACAGGGTACAGCGTCGTGGATCCCGCCGATGACCAGGGCAGTGCGTACCGGAGGATCTGCGATGTCAGTGGAGACCCGGATCTGCTGGATACCCTCGTGAGCCGGCTCGCGCCCGGCGGGGAAATCGTCCTCGCCGGCTTCTACAGCGAACGCCTGTCCTTCGCTTTCGCCCCCGCCTTCATGCGGGAGGCGCGTATCCGGGTGGCCGCCGAGTGGCAGTCCGCCGACCTGGACGCGGTTATTGCATTGACGGCAACGGGGGAGCTGTCCCTGGACGGCCTGATCAGCCACCGTCGCCCGGCATCCGACGCGCAATCCGCCTACGAGACGGCGTTCAGTGATCCGGATTGCCTGAAGATGATCCTCGACTGGAGAGATTTCTCATGAGCACGCGCCGCAGCAACAGCGAAGCGACGACACCAACGGCGGGCGAAGGTCCGGCGGTTCAGGTGCAGGCCGGTGAGTCCGCCGATGCGCCACAGACCTCCCCGGCGGCCGCAACGACGCAGATCATCGCCATCTACGGCAAGGGCGGCATTGGCAAGAGTTTCACCCTGGCGAACCTCTCCTACATGATGGCCGAGCAGGGCAAAAAGGTCTTGCTCATCGGCTGCGATCCCAAGAGCGACACCACCTCTTTGCTGTTCGGCGGCAAGGCCTGCCCGACCATCATCGAGACATCCTCCCGCAAGAAGACGGCCGGGGAGGAGGTGGAGATCGGCGACGTCTGCTTCAAGCGTGACGGCGTCTTCGCCATGGAGCTCGGTGGTCCGGAAGTGGGCCGGGGCTGCGGCGGTCGCGGCATCATCCACGGCTTCGAGCTGCTGGAGAAGCTCGGCTTCCACGAGTGGGGTTTCGACTACGTGCTGCTGGACTTCCTCGGCGACGTGGTCTGCGGCGGCTTCGGCCTGCCGATCGCCCGGGACATGTGCCAGAAGGTGATCGTGGTCGGCTCCAACGATCTGCAGTCCCTCTACGTGGCCAACAATGTCTGCTCCGCGGTGCAGTATTTCCGCAAGCTCGGCGGCAACGTCGGCGTGGCCGGGCTGGTCATCAACAAGGACGACGGGACGGGTGAGGCGCAGGCCTTCGCCGAGTCCGTCGGCATTCCGGTGCTCTCGGCCATTCCCGCCCACGATGACATCCGCAAGAAGAGCGCCAACTACGAAATCATCGGGCGCCACGGCAGTGAGTGGGCACCGCTTTTCGAGGAGCTGGGCCTGAATGTCGCCGAAGCGCCGCCGGTACTGCCGACGCCGCTCAGCCAGGACGATCTCCTGGGCCTCTTCAAGAGCGAGGATGTGGGCAGGAACGTGACCCTGCGCCCCGCCAGCATGGAGGACATGTGCGGGAGCGCGGTGACTGAGAAGCCTTCCCTGGAAGTGATCTACGACGAGGTCTGATGCGCCCGGAGGGGGCAAGCGCCATGAGCGATAGAGACACCGACAAGGACACCATCGCCGCAACCCACGGAGAGGTGGTCTATGACGACGCGGCCGGCGCCCAGCTCGACGATGCGGCGCTGCCGGAGGCGCCCCGCGGGACCCCGGCGATAAACCACGCCGCGACCCGGGAGGACGGACTCGGCTGCCACGCCGGGAAGGCGGAACTCAAGCGTGCCGCCGAGCAGGCCGGTAACAGCGAGATCCTCGAGCGCTACGCCGCCGACTACCCATCGGGCCCTCATGATCAGCCGCAAAGCATGTGCCCGGCATTCGGTTCGCTGCGGGTGGGGCTTCGGATGCGCCGGACCGCCATGGTGCTGTCCGGCTCGGCCTGTTGCGTCTACGGCCTGACCTTCACCTCGCACTTCTACGGCGCACGCCGGAGTGTTGGCTACGTCCCGTTCAACTCCGAGACGCTGGTGACCGGCAAGCTCTTCGAGGATATCCGCGACGCGGTTCATGACCTTGCCGATCCGGCAGACTACGACGCGGTGGTGATCACCAATCTCTGCGTGCCCACGGCGTCCGGGGTACCCCTGCGGTTGCTGCCGAAGTCCATCAACGGCGTCCGGATCATCGGCATCGACGTGCCCGGCTTCGGCATCCCCACCCACGCGGAGGCGAAGGACGTCCTTGCCGGAGCGATGCTCCGGTACGCGCGCGAGGAGGTGGAAGCGGGTCCGGTCACGGCACCCAGGAGCGGCCGGACGAAGGCACCGAGCGTTGCCTTGGTCGGCGAGATGTTCCCGGGTGACCCGGTGGGCATCGGCCGCCTGCTCGAACCGCTGGGGCTTGCGGCGGGCACGGTGGTGCCCACCCGCGAGTGGCGGGAACTCTACAGCGCCCTGGATGCCACTGCGGTGGCGGCGATCCATCCCTTCTACACAGCCGCGCTACGGGAGTTTGCCGAAGCCGGACGCCCCATTATCCCCTCGGCCCCGGTGGGGCACGATGGCACCGCCGCCTGGCTCGACGCCATCGGCGACGCCTGCGGGGTCGACCCCGAGCGGGTCGCGGCTGTCAAGGCCCGGGTCCTGCCGGCGATCCGCGAGGCGCTGGCGGCTGCACCAATCAGCGGGCGTATCACGCTCTCCGGCTACGAGGGTTCCGAGCTGCTCGTGGCCAGGCTGCTGGTGGAAAGCGGCGCGAACGTTCTCTACGTCGGCACCGCCTGTCCGCGCACGGACTGGTCCGAACCCGACCGGGCATGGCTTGAGGCCCGCGGGATCACGGTGCAATTCCGGGCATCCCTGGAGCAGGATCTGGCTGCGGTGGAGGCGTTCGCCCCGGATCTCGCCATCGGCACCACACCGGTGGTGCAGAAGGCCAAACAGATGGCCATCCCGGGGCTCTACTTCACCAACCTGATTTCCGCGCGCCCCCTCATGGGGGTCGCTGGCGCGGGTTCCCTCGGGCAGGTGATCAACGCCGCCATTGCCAACAAGCATCGCTTCGACAGCATGCATGCGTTCTTCGAGGGGGTCGGCGTCGATGATACCGCCGGCGTCTGGGAGGACACGCCGGTGGTGAAGCCGCGGGTCGATCTGAAGTCGTTCCGCAAGCCCGCCTCACGTGCCAAAGGCAAGGCGACGGAGGAGACGGGCTGATGCTGGTACTCGACCATGACAGAGCCGGCGGCTACTGGGGAGCGGTATACGTATTCACTGCGGTCAAGGGCCTGCAGGTGATCATCGACGGGCCGGTGGGCTGCGAGAACCTGCCGGTCACTTCGGTCCTGCACTATACCGACGGCCTGCCGCCCCACGAGCTGCCTATCGTCGTCACTGGCCTCTCGGAGGACGAACTCGGGCAGCACGGCACCGAGGGGGCGATGAAGCGGGCGCATGCCACCCTGGATCCGGAGCGACCCAGCGTGGTGGTCACCGGCTCCATCGCCGAGATGATCGGCGGTGGCGTCACCCCCGAAGGCACCGGCATCCTGCGTTTCCTGCCCCGCACCATTGACGAGGACCAGTGGCAGTGTGCCGACCGCGCCCTGGTCTGGCTGCTGAAACATTTCGGCGCCAAGGGCGGCAAGCTGCCCCGGGAGAAAAAACGCCCCGAGGGCGAGAAACCGCGGGTGAACATCATCGGTCCGGCCTACGGCATGTTCAACATGCCCTCGGATCTCGCCGAGATCCGCCGCCTGGTGGAGGGGCTGGGCGCCGAGGTGAATCTCGTTTTCCCGCTCGGCAGCCATATCGATCAGGTTCCCCGGCTGGTGAATGCCGACGTGAACATCTGCATGTACCGGGAGTTCGGCCGCCAGCTTTGCGAGGCGCTGGAAAAGCCTTACCTGCAAGCGCCCATCGGCCTGCACAGCACCACGAAATTTCTCCGCCGCCTGGCGGAACTCCTCGAGCTCGATGCGGAGGCCTTCATCGAGCGGGAGAAACACACCACCATCAAGCCCCTCTGGGACCTGTGGCGATCGGTTACCCAGGATTTCTACGGTACCGCAAGCTTCGGGATCGTCGCCGGCGAGACCTATGCCAGGGGCATCCGGCACTTCCTCGAGGAGGACATGGGATTGCCCTGCGGCCTGGCAGTCGCGCGCCGGGCTGGTGCGAAGACGGACAACGCCGCGATACGCAAGGCGATCCACGAACAGACCCCGCTGGTGCTTTTCGGCAGTTTCAACGAACGCATGTATCTGGCCGAGGCCGGCGGTCGCGGGCAGTACATTCCGGCCTCGTTCCCCGGCGCCGTGATCCGCCGGCATACCGGCACCCCCTTCATGGGTTACGCCGGCGCCACCTATCTGGTGCAGGAAGTCTGCAATGCGCTGTTCGATGCGCTTTTCCACATCCTGCCGCTGGCCACCGACATGGACCAGGTCGAGGCAACCCCGGCGAGGAATCACGACGCGCTGCCCTGGGAGGAAGACGCCAGGGAACTCCTCGATGAACTGGTCGAAGAACACCCTGTGCTGGTGCGCATCTCCGCCGCGAAGCGTCTCCGGGATGCCGCCGAGCGGGAGGCCCGGGGCGCGGGCGAGCCGCGCGTAACGGTGGCGCGTCTGCGCCGGACGGGGACGGGGTGAGCATGATAACGGCCCGACGGTTTCAGCCGGTCAGGAGGTGGCGGACAGCCCATGTCGACGCCCGGACCGGCCACGGACACACCAGGAGGAACAGCCATGGCTGACCGCACGAGAGCGAGATCCACGTCCCTGCGCATGCGGCGGGTGGATGAACGGGAGTACCGGCTTTTGATGGCCGTGGGCTTTCCGTTCTTCCTGCTGGCGACGGTCATCGCGCGATTGCTGCCGTCCCGCTGGGGGGCACGTCCTCCCGAGGCGGCGCCCGGCAGGTCAATCTTTGCGGAGGCCCGTACCGCGGCCAGCATTGCGATTCCCTTCGCCTTCCGGGGTTAGCAGGGACCGAGGTTTCTTGCCGGGGCGACCCGGGAGAAAGCAGGCGCCGGCAAGCACTGCGGTGATCTGTCCCCAGCCGCGCGGGGGGTGCGCGGCGACGGCCAAGTGGCCGAGTGAGAGGAAACAAGCGTATGGCTGATTCAAAAGAGACTTCCTTATCGGGGCTTACCGATGACGAGGCGAAGGAGTTCCACGGCATCTTCATGCAGAGCTTCATCATCTTCGTCGCCATTGCCGTTTTCGCCCACATTCTGGCGTGGATCTGGCGGCCCTGGTTACCCGGACCCGAAGGGTACGCCGGTGTCATGGAGGGCGCCAACAGCGTGGCCTCGGTCGTTCACCAGGTAGCGCCCTACATCACATAGGAGATGCGGACATGTGGAGAGTCTGGAAGCTTTTCGATCCCCGACGGGCGCTGGTTGCTCTGTTTGTCTTTCTGTTCGTACTGGCGCTGGTGATCCATTTCATCCTGCTCAGCACCGAACGGTTCAACTGGCTGGAAGGCGCGGCAACAGCGAGTGTTCCGGTCGAGCAAGTAGGCGCGCTGCCACCGGACAGACTGGCATAGCGCGATACTCCCCGGCCCCGGACGGGGTCGTTCCGGATGCCCATCGTGTTCCGAGGGGTGCCGTCCGGCGGTCGGGGTTTTCAAGGGTGCCGTGTTGCCAGTGACGATGAGGACCCAGCCATGGCCATGCTCAGCTTTGAAAGAAAATACCGTGTGCGAGGTGGAACACTCCTTGGCGGGGACCTGTTCGACTTCTGGGTGGGACCGTTCTACGTCGGATTCTTCGGTGTCACCAGCGCATTCTTCGCGATTCTCGGAACCCTGCTGATCGTCTGGGGAGCGTCCCAGGGCGACACCTGGAACCTCTGGCAGATCAGCATCGCTCCGCCGGATATCAGTTACGGCCTGGCGCTTGCCCCGCTCATGGAAGGGGGGCTTTGGCAGATCATCACGATCTGCGCACTTGGCGCCTTCATCTCCTGGGCACTGCGACAGGTCGAGATCTCCCGCAAGCTCGGGATGGGTTATCACATCCCGGTGGCCTTCGGCGTGGCGATATTCGCCTACGCGAGTCTCGTCGTAATCCGGCCAGTGCTGTTGGGGGCCTGGGGGCATGGCTTCCCGTACGGCATTCTCAGTCATCTGGACTGGGTCTCCAACGTGGGCTACCAGTACCTGCACTTCCACTACAACCCGGCGCACATGCTGGCCGTGTCATTCTTCTTCACGACCACCCTTGCGCTTTCCCTGCATGGCGGCCTTGTCCTGTCGGCGATCAATCCCGGAAAGGGCGAAACCGTCAAGACCGCAGAGCACGAGAACACCTTCTTCCGGGACTTCATCGGCTATTCCATTGGCGAGCTGGGCATACACCGGCTTGGCCTGTTCCTGGCGCTGAATGCCGGGTTCTGGAGCGCCATCTGCATCATCATCAGCGGCCCGTTCTGGACACGGGGCTGGCCGGAATGGTGGAACTGGTGGCTTGAGCTGCCGATCTGGGCATAGGGCGAGGTAACAAGACATGGCTGAGTACCAGAACCTCTTCACTCGCGTCCAGGTCA
>SLLM01000318.1 GCA_007134055.1 Ectothiorhodospiraceae bacterium
CTGCCCCGCCGGGTGGTGGTATTCGGTGTCTCCGCGCTGCCGCAACAGATCGTTCATGCCCTGTCGGCGCTCTCCGGAGCCGTGCAGGTCATGCTTTGCACCGTGAACCCCTGCCGGCACTACTGGGGCGACGTGGTGGAGCAGCGCGAGTTGCTGCGCACCGAGTACCGCCGCCAGCGGCGCAAGCCGGGAATGCCCGTCGCCGTGGAGGACAGCACCCTGCACCTGCATGCGCAGCCCCTGCTCGCCGCCTGGGGGAAGCAGGGCCGGGACTACCTCCACCTGCTGGACGAGCACGACGATCCAGGTACCTACGAGCAGCGCTTCCGGGAACGCCACCTTCGTATCGATGCCTTTGTCCCGCCCCCCGACGACTCCCTGCTTGGTCAGCTCCAGAGCGATATCTTCGAGCTTCGCCCCCTGGGAGAGACCCGCGACACCTGGCCTGGGGTCGACCCGGCCGCGGATGATTCCGTGGTGTTCCATGTCTGCCACGGTGTCCAGCGTGAACTGGAAGTCCTGCACGATCAGCTGCTTGAGGCGTTCTCCTCGGATCCGACCCTGCGTCCCCGGGACATCATCGTCATGGTGCCGGACATCAATCGCTTTGCAGCACACATCCACGCCGTCTTCGGACGGTATCCGTCCCAGGACAGGCGACACGTCCCCTACCAGGTCAGTGATCGCCGACTGCGCCGGCACGAGCCTGTGTTCGCGGCAGTGGAACAGCTGCTGAACCTGCCGCGACTCCGCTTCCGGGCCAGCGAGGTACTCGAACTGCTGGACGTACCCGCAATCCGCCGGCGATTCGGCTTCCAGGATGGTGATCCGGCGCTGGTGCAGCGCTGGGTGCGGGGGGCCAACATTCGCTGGAGTCTCCATGCCGCGCAGCGGGCATCCCTGGGTCTGCCGGAGCACGACGAACTGCACAGCTGGCGCTTTGGCCTGCTGCGCATGCTCATGGGCTATGCCGCGGACGACGCCCCGGACCTGCAGGGAATCTGGGAGGGAGTCGTTCCCTACGGCGAGGTCGCGGGTTTGCAGGCATCGGTGGCGGGCCACGTCTACCGCCTGGTGGAAACCCTGGATCACCATCGCCAGGCGCTGCTGGAAACCCGGGCGCCAATGGACTGGGCGACCCACCTCCAGTCCCTGCTTGATGACTTCCTGCTGCCGGACACTCCCCGGGAGGAACAGCTCCTGGGGCAGCTCCGCGACGGCCTCGAGGCCTGGCTGGAAGAATGCGAAGAGGCTGGCTTCGACCAGCCTCTGCCCCTCGCGGTCGTTCGCGACAGCTGGCTCGAGCGCCTGGATGAACCGCACCTCTCGCAGCGCTTCCTGGGCGGCGCGGTGACCTTCGCCACGCTGATGCCCATGCGCGCCATCCCGTTCCGTCAGGTCTGCCTGCTGGGGATGAGCGACGCCGACTATCCCCGCCGTGTCACGCAGATGGACTTCGACCTGATGGCATTGCCGGGCCAGTACGCGCCCGGCGACCGCTCACGCCGGGAGGACGACCGCTACCTCTTTCTCGAAGCCTTGCTCTCCGCCCGGGAGCGACTGTACGTGAGCTGGTCGGGCCGCAGCCCACAAGACAACAGCGAGCACCCACCAAGCGTGCTGGTGGGACAGCTCCGGGACCACCTGGCCTGCGGCTGGCATCTGACCGGGATGCAGGGCGAGGAGGCAGGCGCCGCACTACTGCAGGCACTGACCACGGAACATCCGCTACAGCCATTCAGCGCCGCGTACTTCACCGAGCCTGTCAACAACAACGCGACATGCCCGCAGCGCTTCGGCGCGAGCCGCCTGATCACCCATGCTGCTGAATGGGAACACTTGCACCGCGAGCCGGCAACCACGGCGGCGGACGACCCGCCGCTGCCCCTGTGGCAGCCGGATGCGGAACTCGCGCTGCGAACGCTTGCGGACTTTCTCCGGGACCCGGTGGAACAGTTCTTTCGCCAGCGCCTGCAGGTTCGTTTCCGCGACGAGAGGACGGAGGAACACGACGAGGAACCCTTCGATTTCGACGGCCTCTCCACCTGGCAGCGGATCGACGCCCTGCTGCAGCCACTGGGCCGTCGTCTGGCTACTGACCCTGCGCTGGACCCGGCGGCCATGCTGGAAGACGCGATGGAGCTGCACCGGCGGGCCGGAGATTACCCGCCACCGCCTTTCGGACGGCTGGTGGCGGACGAGTTGTCGGGGGACATCCATGCCGCGCTCCAGCGCTACCACGGCGCCCTGCGCCAATTCCCCGAACCCGTACCGCGGCAGCCACAGGTGGAGCTGCGGGAGGCCGTGCCGGGCACCGCGCCGGATACCGGCGAGACTCACCCGGTGGAACTGGTCGTCGCCGATCTCATCGAGGACATGCGCATCGCCGCGGACGGCAGTTCATGCCGCGTCGTGCTGACCAGTAGCAGGCTGCACCGGAACAGGGATTATCACTGGCCGATGATCATCCGCGAATGGCCGTCACACCTGGCAATGCAGCTCCTCTTTCCCGGGACGCCGACACGGCTGTTCAGTCCCGGCGGCGATCTGGCACTGCCGGGGTTACCGGCCGGGACGGCGCGGCAGCACCTGACGGACCTGATGGCCTGCTGGCTGGAAGGAATGCAGGATCCCCTGCCCACCAATGTCCACCTGGGCATGGAATTCCTGCGGCTGGCGGGCGACGGTGACGATGTCACGGCTGCAATCCCGGACTTGAGGAAGGCTTTCGACATGCGGCCCGAACGGCACCGCGCCCTGGCACGGTGTTTCGACACGCTGGAGCAGGCCGTCGGGGATCCGCGATTCCGGTACTGCAACCGCCGGCTCTACGGTCCGCTGCGAGCCATGCTGCCAAACCCCACGGGGAAGAGCTGATGTCGCTGCCACTCACCCTTCCCCTGCGCGGCAGCCAGCTGATCGAGGCCAGTGCCGGCACCGGCAAGACCTACACGATCGCCCTGCTCTACATACGCCTGATTCTGGGCCCTCGAGTCATGAACGGGGAATCCGGCCCCGACGAGACGGCCTTCCACCGTCCACTGCTCCCTCCGGAGATCCTGGTAGTCACCTTCACCGAGGCGGCTACCCAGGAGCTGCGCATGCGTATCCGCGAACGGCTGATGGAGGCCGCTCGGGCCTTCCGGGCGGATCCGCAGGATACCGGTGCCGACACCACGGATCCGCTGTTGCAGTTGCGCGACGCCTGTCCCCCGGACTCCTGGCCCGGCCATGCCAGAAGTCTGCAGGTGGCGGCCGAATGGATGGACGAGGCGGCGGTGTCGACCATTCACGCCTGGGCATTGCGGATGCTGAAGGAACACGCCTTCGACAGCGGCAACCAGTTTCACCAGGAACTGGTCAGCGACCAGACCACCATGCTCAGGGATGCCGTCAACGACTACTGGCGGGAGCGCTTCTATCCGCTGGAGGAACCCGCGGCACGGATCATCCGCTCCGTTTTCCGGTCCCCGGAGGCGCTGGGTAAGGCGCTTGCAACACCGCTGCGGCGGGAGCACGCCCGCCTCGTCCACGCAGGCAGGCCGGCCGAGGCTGCCGATCTTGCCCCGTGCCTGGAGGCGGCGAGTGCGGCACAGCAGGACAGCGACTGCGCCGAAGGCGACGCCCGGGCCGCGTACCGGGCCGATGCAGCCACCGTTCGCGGCCTGCTGGAAGGGCTGCGACCAGGCTTGCATCGCAGTTCATACAAGGAAGCGGCAGACGACGAAGCGTTCGCTGCCGCCCTCGCCAGCCTCGACGCCTGGGCACAGGACACCGCTGCGGCAAACGCATTCGTCGGCAGGCTTGCCCCACGGCGCATGCGTCTCAGGAAGGGATACAGCTGCCCGGATCACCCGTTCTTCCGGCGACTGGATCACTGGCAGCAGTGCCTGGAGAGCGCGAATCAGGCCCGGGGACAGCTACGCTCCATCGTCCTTGCGGACGCTCGCGTGCGGGTCCGCGAGCGGCTGGAGCAGCAGCTTGCCGAGCGCTCGGAGATGGGCTTCGACGATCTGCTCCGGCGACTGGACCACGCGTTGCACAGCCCGCGGGGCGATGCCCTCGCCGAGCGCATCCGGACCCAGTTTCCGGTGGCGCTGGTGGACGAGTTCCAGGACACCGACCCACTGCAGTACCGGATCTTTGACCGTGTCTACCGGGTGGCAGACGATGACCGGAACTGCTGCCTGGTCCTGATCGGCGACCCCAAACAGGCCATCTACAGCTTTCGCGGCGCCGATATTCACAGCTATCTCGAAGCGCGGCGCGCCACCGCCGGACGGCACCATACCCTGCGCCGGAACTTCCGCTCCTCCCGCGGCATGGTCGAAGCCGTCAACTGCCTCTTCCAGCAAGCCGAGGCGTTCCCGCGGGGGGCGTTCCGCTTTCGTCGCGACGGTGGGAACCCCCTGCCCTTCGTGACTGTGGACGCCCGGGGCCGGGAGGAGCGACTCGTCCTGGAGGATTCGCCGGCAACAGCCCTCACGGCGTGGCTATACCAGGAAGAGGAGGCGGTGAGTGTCGACACGTTCCGCGCGGTTCTGGCGGAGCACGCCGCACAACGGATCACCGCCTGGCTCAACGGCGCGGGCTCCTCCCGGACAGGCTTCGTCACCGGCAGCGGCCATCGTCCCCTGGCTCCTGGCGACATCGCCGTCCTGGTACGCAACCACACGGAGGCTGCCGCCATCCGCGGCGCCATGCACCGCCGCGGCCTGGCCAGCGTCTACCTGTCGGACAAGGATTCCGTGTTCGCCTCCAGGGAGGCGGCGGACCTCCTCACCTGGCTCCGGGCCTGCGCCGAACCGGACGATGACGGATTGCTGCGCACCGCCCTGGCCACCGGAAGTCTGGCGTTGCCGCTCGCCGAGCTGGACCGGGTCCGGCATGACGAGCTGGCATGGGAACGTTACCAGGAACGCTTCTACGGCTACCACCAGGATTGGCGCCGACTGGGCACGCTGCCCATGCTGCGCCGCCTGATCCAGGAATTCGATGTCGCCGGCAAGGCGCTTTCCCGCGCCGACGGCGAGCGGCGCATGACCAACCTGCTGCATCTCGCCGAATGGGCACAGGAGGCCGCTGACTCCCTGGACGGCCCGCAGGCCCTGGTCCGCCTGCTGTCCGAGCACGTGCGCGACCCGAGCGGCGAGGATCAGGTGCTGCGGCTGGAAAGCGACGCCGAGCTCATCCAGGTGGTCACCATACACAAGGCCAAGGGACTGGAGTATCCGCTGGTGGTTGTCCCCTTCGCCACGTCCTGGCGGGAGGTCAGCGGTGGCCAGACCGAGGTGGTCTACCACGACGACGGCATGTACCTCGAGGTCGCCGGCAAGGACAAGGCGGCGGATGCCTATGCCCGGGCCGATGACGAACGGCTGGACGAGGATGTGCGGCTGCTGTACGTGGCACTGACCCGTGCCCGTCACGCCACCTTCCTCGGGCTGGCACCGGTCGCTCCCGGCAGCAACAGGAAGGCACAACTGCACAAGAGCGCCATTGGCTATCTCCTTGCCGGCGGCGAACAACTGCCGGATGCCCGCACCCTGGAAGCGCGCCTGACGGCGCTGTGCGGGATCTGTGGTGAACTGACGGTGGAACCTGTCCCGGGAGAGGCCGGGCGCGGGCACTATCGGCCAGCCACCGCTAGGGCTCAGTTTCGTCCCGCCCGGCCGGTGCGGCACGGCGCCTTCGAGCCCTGGTGGATTGCCAGCTATTCCGCTCTCGAGACCGGGACCTCCGATGGCGTTCCGGAAACCCCACGGGAGGACACCCGCAACGAGACCTCGGCCGAGCGCGGTCCGGCGGATCGGGACCCACCGGGCGGCACACCCGCCGCCGGCAGCATCCATGCCTTCCCCCGGGGACCGGAAGCCGGCACCTTTCTCCATGGCCTGATGGAATGGGCGGCGCACCGCGGATTCGGCAGCATGCCCGCGGCGGACGAACGCCGGCGACAGATCGAACGTCGCTGCCGGGCCCGGCACTGGCAGACCCACGCAGTAACCCTTGACCACTGGCTGGAAACGATGCTGCAGGCTCCCCTGTTCCGGGAAGGGAACGCGCAACAAAGCCTCGCCGGGCTCACCGCCTACCAGGTCGAGCGCGAGTTCTGGTTCGCTGTCAGCCATGCCGATGCCCGGGACCTGGACCGACTGATACAGGAACACATCCTTCCCGGGGAACTGCGCCCGGCGCTGACGTCACGGCACCTGAACGGCCTCCTGAAGGGATTCATCGACCTCGTGGCGGAGCACAACGGCCGCTACTTCGTGCTGGACTGGAAGTCCAACCACCTGGGCGCCGACAACCGCTACTACACAACCGGGGCCATGCAGCAGGCCATGCTGGATAACCGGTACGACGTGCAGTTCAGCCTCTACCTGCTGGCACTGCACCGCCACCTGCGCCAGCGTCTGGGCACCGGGTATGACTACGACCGCCACGTCGGCGGTGCCATGCTGGTATTCGTCCGGGGGATCGACTCACCGGGCCACGGACTCCTCCACCAGCTACCGGCACGGACATTCATGGAACAACTGGACGGGCTGATGGGCAGCATGGATCAAGGGGGGTCGCCGGCATGAGCAGTGCGCGCCTTCCTGCCCTGGGTGACGGTACGGCATTGCTGGCGCTACTGCGGCAGTGGGCGGACCACGGCTGGATCCGGGATCTGGACATGGCACTGGCGGCGGCGCTACATGACCGGCGACCGGATACGCCGCCCCTGGCGCTGCTGGCCGCCGCGCTGGTCAGTCACCAGGCCGGGCGCGGGCACCTGTTGCTCGACCTGGAGCGGACACTGGCGCACCCGGATACCGCCGTATCCCCCGGCGATGCCACCCGCGAGGTACCGGATCGGGAAACCCTTCCCATCGCCCTCCTGGGGAACCTCGACCTGCGAACATGGACGCAGGCTCTCAGGGACAGCCCGGTGGCCGGCGACGGCACGGGCCCTGAGCCCCTGGTGCTGAACGACCACCAGCTCTACCTGCGAAGGTACTGGCGACACGAACGGACGGTCATCACCCGCATCCAATCCCGCCTGGACGCACCCCTGAGCCACGACGAGGACCGATTGCGGACCCTGCTTGATGCGCTCTTCCCCCACGACCATCTGCAGCCGTACAACGCCCGCTGGCAGAAGCTCTCCTGTGCCCTGGCGGCCCGCA
>SLLM01000334.1 GCA_007134055.1 Ectothiorhodospiraceae bacterium
CCTGGCCCATCCCGGCCGCTACCTTGCGGGGATCGCCCTGAGCACCGGGATCGCCCTGCTGCAGGCGATCTCGGCCATTCTGGTGATCATTCTACTGGTACTGCTCCTGGGCACCACCGTTGCCGGGGCGATGGATCAGGCCCATGCCCTGGAGGCCGTTGCCTACGGCCTGCTCGTGCTACTGGGCCTCGCCATGTTGCTGCGCTGCCTGCGACGGCGACCCGCCTGCCGCCAGTGCGCAGGGTCAGTGGAGAGGTCCAGTCCCCATGGATTCTCCGGCAACCGCACCGATCTTGCCGCCATGGGATTGGCCGTGGGACTGCGGCCCTGCTCCGGAGCGCTGGCGCTACTTCTTCTGATGCTGGCGACGGGCATGTTCGGAGTGGGTGTTCTGGCGACGCTGGCCATGGGCCTGGGCGCAGCCATGACCATCAGTCTCTGGGCGGTAACCACGATCATACTGCGCCGAACCGTGACCGGCACAGGCACAGCCAGTGGTGGTCCACTGGCTGCCTGGGCTCCGACCATCGCCACCGCCGCCCAGGCCGCGGGAGCACTGCTGATCGCCGGAGTCGGCACGCTATTCCTGATGGCCGCCGTCCTGCGGATGGGAATCCTGTGACCGGCGGCGGGCGGTTGACTGCTCCGGCTACGGCCCGGGTCACACATAGGCGATGCCGGGAAGCCAGGTCACGAGCCAGTCCCAGTGGAACACCATCGCCAGGCCGGTGAGCTGCAGCAGGATGAAAGGAACCACTCCCTTGTAGATATCCACCGTGCGGATCTCCGGTGGGCAGACGCCCTTGATGTAGAAGAGCGCGAAGCCGACCGGCGGAGTCAGGAAGGACGTCTGCAGACACAGGGCAAACAGGATGGTGAACCAGACCAGGTCGAAACCCATCGCCGCGACCGCCGGTGCCACCAGCGGAAGCACGATCAGGGTGATCTCGATCCAGTCCAGGAAGAAGCCCAGCAGGAAAGTCATCAGCAGGATGGCGATCAGGATTCCGTGATCACTGAAGGGCATCCCCAACAGGGCATCCTTGATCACTTCGTCACCGCCGATGTTGCGCAGGACTACCGCGAAGGCCGTCGCCCCCAGGAAAATGGCGAAAATGTAGGCGGTGGTCCGGGTAGTCTTGTACAGGCTTTCCCTGAGCACCATCGTGGTGAGGCGGCGGTTCCCCAGTGCCAGCAGCATGGCTCCGGCAGCACCGACTCCCGAGGCTTCGGTGGGCGTTGCAACGCCCATGAATATCGATCCGAGGACGGCCAGGATCAGCCCCACCGTAGGCAGGGCCGCGGCGAGGGCGTCGAAAATCACCCGCGGTGTCACCCGGGGCGTGTCCTTCGGTACCGGTGCAACATCCGGCTTTACCCAGGCAAGTATCAGAACGTAGGCAATGTAGAGGCTGCCGAGCAGCAACCCCGGAAGCAGGGCGCCCAGGAACAGGTTGCCAACCGAGGTATCGGGCGTGCCGAGCCGGTCGGCCATGATCACCAGCATGATGCTGGGAGGAATGATAATTCCCAGGGTACCCGTGGCACAGGTGGTGCCGACAGCGAGGCTCTTGTTATAACCATTCTTCAGCATGACGGGCAACGACAGCATGCCGAGAAGTACCACGGAGGCGCCGATGATCCCCGTACTGGCCGCGAGCAGGATGCCGATCAGGATCACCGTTACCGCGTAGCCACCCCGTACCGCGCCGAACAGGATCACCATGTTGCGCATCAGCCGTTCCGCCACCCCGGAGCGATCCAGCATGATGCCCATGAAGATGAACATCGGCACGGCCACCAGGACTTCGCTGGAGACCACGGACCAGATGCGCTGTGGGAAAAGGGCGATGGAACTGCCCCAGTCGAACCAGAGTGGGATGCTGAATTCGGTCACCAGCACATGCCCTACCACGCCGTAGATGACGGCGGTTCCCGCCAGCACCCAGGCCACAGGAAAGCCGGTGAACAGAAGAACACCGAAGGTGGCGAACATGGCGATGACGAGAATCTCTTCGACAGTCACTGCGCATCACTCCAGACAGACAACCGCGTACACAGGCGCCATTCAGTGGTTACTCATCCCCCACGATCCCCCGCGCCCGAGCCCGCGGGAAGCCGAAGAGAAACGCCGTGCAGCGCGAGAGGCGGCCGAGCGCGGCAATACCAAGCAAGGTCAGGGCAATGGGAATTGCCGACTTCAGCAGAAAGCGGTACGGCAGGCCGGAGGGTGAGGGCGAGGTTTCCCCGCGCATGAAGGAGTTGTAGGCGTATCCCGAACTGTAGTAGACGGTGATGGCGAGGAACGGAAACAGGAGCAGGAGCAGTCCGCCCATTTCCAGCCACGCCCTCCCCCTTGGGCTCAGAAGCTCGCGCAGGACGTCAACCCGGACGTGCTCATCGGTGACCAGCGTGTAGGCAAGGCCCATCAGCCAGGCGAAGCCAACCAGGTGCCAGGTGAACTCCTCCAGCATCACGGAGCCACGGCTGAACCCGTAGCGGCTGATGACGCTCACCAGAATCACTGCAACCGTGAACAACCAGAACCAGGAGAATGCCTTGCCGACCAGGCTGATCGCACCGTCGACTCGAACCGACAGGGCGGTGTCCGGCAGATCCCTTTGCCCGCTGGCGGTGTTGCGCCCCGGTGGCTGGCCAAGGGGGTCGGTGCCTGCGGGGTGATTGTCTTGATTCATCGCCTGCTCCGTCGCCGCCGTCCGCCGGTCTACCCGTGCGGTCGGAGTTCACGGCCCGACAAAGGCCGGGGACACGCTGGTCACCGGTAAGGCAGGGCGATGGCGCACGTCCTGTCTCCTTCCAGGGAGACCCTCGCAACCGGAGCCCGCATTGACCAGCGCTCAGCCGGCACCGATTTCCACCGATACCGGTGACATAACCGCCCCGACCCAGGCCAACCATACGGGCCCGGGCCGGAGCGCAGTTGGCGTCAGCTTACCAGTCGACCGATTCCGGCGGCAGGTACCCGCGGCGCTCCCAGATGCTGTAGGTCTCCATGAACTCTTGCTGCGATTCCCACACCCGGCGGAAGTCGTCATCACGGTCCGCCTCGGCCTGCATGACCTCCTCGGACGCGCGTTTCAGCTCCCGCAGGACATCCTCGGGAATCATCTCCAGGTTGACGCCCTCTTCCTCCAGCTCGGCCAAGACACGACCGTTGGCGGCCTCGCCTTCGACCAGCCCGCGCAGGGCAGTAGCGGTACAGATGTTCTCGATCAGGACCTGGTCCGCCTCCGAGGTGTTCTCCCAGACGTCATTGTTCACCAGGACATAGCTGGACAGGTGAGTCTGGTGCCAACCGGGGAACATGTTGTAGTTCACCACGTCCTGGAAGCCGATAATCTGGTCCACCGCCGGCATGGAGAACTCCACCGCGTCGATGACACCGCGCTCCAGCGCCTGGAACAGTTCGCCGCCGGGTGTCATGGTGACAGAGGCACCGAACTTCTCCACCACGCGTCCGCCCAGGCCGGCGAAGCGGATGGTCATGCCGTCGTAATCATCCACGCTGGTGATGGGTTCGCTGTACCAGCCGGCCGTCTCGGGGCCGGTCAGGCCGCAGAGGATCGGATGCACCTCGTAGCCATGGTTGGCGTAGACTTCCTTCATCAGCTCCTGACCGTCGCCGTGGAACCACCAGGCGGTATAGCTCCAGGCCTTCGGGCCGAAGGGCACCGACGCGAACAGCGGCGCGGCGGGGATGGTGCCCTGATCGTAGATCGGCTGCCCGAAACCGGCCTGGACCCGACCGGTCGACACGGCATCCAGCACCTCGAAGGCATCCACCAGCTCGCCGGGCTCGTAGACGCGCACCTGGATCCTGCCGTTGGTGGCCCGTTCCAGGTTGTCCGCGAAGTCCGCGGCCGGGGTGCCGAGACTGATCAAATTGGTGCCGAAGGCGCTCGGGAAGCGCCAGCGTATCTGCTCTTCCGCCTGCGAGACGCTGGCGAACCCCAGGGTGGCTACCGTTCCCAGTGCCACGGTGCAGGTCAGGGCCTTGATCGTGTGGTCGCGATTCATGGTTACTCCTCCACTGGTTTGCTTCGTTATCTCGGTTGCAACCGAAGGCGCCGTCTTCCGTCGCGGCGCTTGCTCCAGGTACGTCCACTTGTTGTCGGTTCTGCTCTCTCTTGCTGCCTGGGAACCCTCCCTTGTCAAGGTGAATGCTGTCTTCACGAAAGCTAGACGTCATTGCCCCGCCAGCGCACCTCCGCCTCGTGCCAGGCAGCCAGGGGCTGGAGATCCGGGATCCACGCCAGGCCGGACCTGGCATCCGCCGACACCGCCTCCGGCGTCACCAGCACGTCCAGCAACGCTGGTCGATTGGCCATCGCCCGATCAATCGCCCCGGCCAGATCCTCCGCCCGCTCGACCCGCTCGGCATGCATACCCATGCCGCGGGCCATCGCCGCGTAATCGGCGAACTGGAGCCGGCTGCCGACCACCTTGCCGTAGCTCGTCTGCTGATCATGCACCTCGATCTGCCAGGCTCCGTTATTGGCCACGACGATCAGTACCGGCACCCGATGGCGTACCGCGGTGTCAATCTCCATGGCATTGAACCCGAACGATCCGTCGCCGCTCGCAACAAGCACCGGGGTGTCCGGATCGTTGAGTGCCGCCGCGATCCCGAAGGGGACTCCCACCCCTAGGCAACCCAGGGAGCCCGGATCAAGGTACGCTCCGGCGGGCAGTCCCACCCGGGCGAAACTCAGGAAATCACCGCCATCGGCAATGACGGTGGCGTTCGCGGGAATCTTCTCCCGCAATCCCGCCAGAAGCCGGTTGGGATGCATCCGCCCCTGATCGTCCGAGGGGGCCTCCCGCATTGTGCGGTATAGCTTCTCCGCCCGTTCCTCGTGACGGGTCCGCAGCCCCTCGGCCCATTCCCGGTCAACGGCGGCTTGACGACTTCCCGCCTGATCGACCATTGCCCGCAGGGCTTCCGCAGGGCTGGCAAGCATTTCCACCACGCCCCGCCGATTGTCCCGCAGTTCCGACGGCGCGTCCGCGATCCGTATGAACTGTGCCTCCCCGAACACCGCCGGCGAACCGTAGGCAAGCTGGAAATCCAGGCGGCGGCCGACGGTGACTACGACATCCGCTTCGCCCATGACTTTGCCGCGCATGGCGCCGACCACGGATGGATGATCATCCCGCACGAGGCCCTTGCTCTCGCCGGTATCCAGGTAGGCCGCACCCAGGGCATCCAGGAACCGTTCCAGCTCCCCCCCCGCGCCCCGGGTACCGCGGCCGCTGATGACCAGTGGCCGCTTCGCCGACCAGAGCAGATCCACCGCTTCCGCCACCGCTCCTGGTTCCGCCGGGAGGCGCTTGCGGAGCCCCGGGCGCAGGTGTTCTTCAAGGACCATGTGGTCGGGGATCTCCCCGCGCAGGGTATCCGTCGGGAAATCGAGATAGACCGGTCCCGGGTCACCACCTTCGCCGAAGGCCCGGGCCACCCCCTCGGCAAGCTCCTGCAGTACCAGGCTGGGTTCACGCACCGTCCTTGCATAACGCGTGATCGAGCGGACCAGGTCCACGTGGACCATGTCCTGGAGCGCGCCCCGGTTTTCCTGTGGCGCCGGTGGTACACCCGAGAGGATGAGCACCGGTGCCCGCGATACGTATGCATTGGCGATTCCGGTCATGCCATTCGTCACGCCGGGCCCCGCCGTGATCATCGCCACCCCGAGGCTGTCGGTCAGTTCCGCGTGCGCGTGAGCCATGTGTACCGCCGCCCGCTCGTCGCGCACGTCGACGATACGGATTCCCAGGGCGTCGAGTTTCATCCAGATCGGCATGATGTGTCCGCCGCAGAGCGCGAACACCCGCTCGACTCCGCGGGCCTTCAGAAACCGGGCGATCAGAGCGGCCGCCGAGCGCTCGGAGATTTCGGGTGCGTTCATCTCTCCTCCTCGATCCGGATTCGGACCGTTTCAGGGTCTCGGGCCAGCGTTTCCTGTCCCGAACCTACTTCTTCTTCAGGTGACGGAAATCAAGCACGTCCGGATGCGCCCGGGGATCGGTTCCCGGAGCGAACATTCCCACCCGCTTGAGCTTCTGTGAGCTGGTCGTGGGCAACTCGTCGACGAACATCAACCAGGCAGGTGCCTTGAAATAGGCGAGCCGCTGGCAGCACCAGTCGAAGAGCTCCCGGGCCAGTTCCCCGTCAGCCCGATCACGGTTCTGGGGGATGACGCAGGCCATCACCTCTTCTTCCCGCAGTTCGTCCCGCACCGCCATTACCGCCACCTGCCGTACCTGTTCATGGGTCGTCAGGCATTCCTCCACCTCGATGGCGGCGATGTTTTCGCCGGACCGGCGGATGATGTTCTTCTGCCGGTCAACGAAATAGAACCTTCCCTCTGCATCCCGGGTGACCGCGTCGCCGGTGTGGAACCAGCCACCGCGCCACGCCTGTTCCGTGGCCTCCGGATTCTTCAGATAGCCGCTGAAGAACCCCTTGCGCGGATTCTCCGCCGTGTGCCGGACCACCAGCTCACCGACCTCGCCGTCCGGCACTTCCCGGTCATCCGCATCCACCGCGCGTGCCTGCAGCCCTTCCGCCGGACGTCCGACGGTCCGGGTGTGAATCTTCCGCGGCTCCTCGTGGGCGGTCATCAGGCGGCCGATCTCCGTCATCGTCCAGGATTCCACCGCCGGAATGCCGGTACGCTCCTCGAAGGCCTGGTGATGGGCAGGTTCCATTCCCCAGCACAGGGCGAAACGCACCTGGTGCTCCTGTTCCGCAGGCGACGGCGGCAGCTTCAGCAGGATATTCGGGATGACGCCCTGGAACTGGAGCGCAGTCACCCGGCAGTTGATGACATCGTCCCAGAACGAGGTCGCATGAAAGCGGTCCGGGAACACCAGGCAGCCTCCGGTGAGCAGCATCGCCGGCAGGGCGATGGCGAGGCAGTTGGCGTGATGCAACGGCAGTGGGTTGTACAGCCGCTCCTGTCCCTCCCGCAGGGTCAGCAGGCCGCCGCGGGAAATATAGGAAAGCCCGAAGGTGTGGAAGTATTCATTGGAGAGCATGCAACCCTTCGGGCGCCCGGTGGTACCCGATGTA
>SLLM01000297.1 GCA_007134055.1 Ectothiorhodospiraceae bacterium
CTTGGGGGATCGTCTAGCGGTAGGACTACGGACTCTGACTCCGTCAACCCAGGTTCGAATCCTGGTCCCCCAGCCAACGCCGAGAACGGGGCCATGCATTTGCATGGCCCCGTTTCGTTGCGGCGCACCTCCCGGTGACCGATGACTGCGGATCTCTTCGTCGATCAGGGCTTCCCGACAGGCATGCAGCGTCAGGAACTGGCCCCCGGCGCCGTCATCCTGCGGCAGTTCGCGGCAGCGGCCGGCCGGGAACTGCTGGCCGTCCTGCACACGGTGGCGGAGGAGGCGGCGTTTCGCTGCATGACCACACCTGGCGGTCGCGCAATGTCCGTTGCCATGACCAATTGTGGTCGCTACGGCTGGGTAACCGATGCCGCCGGATACCGGTACACCGGGGCCGACCCGGTCAGCGGTCTGTCCTGGCCCGCGATGCCGGAGTGCGTGCTGGCGTTGGCCGCAGGCGCCGCGGCAAGGGCCGGGTTCCCCGGGTTCTCACCGGATGCCTGCCTGATCAACCGCTATCAGCCCGGTGCCCGCCTGTCACTGCACCGGGACAGTGACGAGCAGGATTTTCGGGCGCCGATCGTGTCCGTGTCCCTGGGCGTACCGGCGGTGTTCCAGTTCGGTGGTGCACGCCGGGCCGACAGACCTTTGCGCGTCCGCCTGGAGCACGGTGATGTGCTGGTATGGGGTGGTCCGGCGCGGTTGCGCTATCACGGCGTCATGGCGCTGAAGCCGGCCTGGCACCCTCTGACCGGCGCATGCCGGTACAATCTCACCATACGCAAGGCGGGCCCCTGACAGGATGCTGGAAGGGGGCCATCCTGGCCGTTTTCCAGCGCGCCGTGCCGCCCTGGCAGCCTGCCAACCTTTTCCGCACGCATGGTCCGGTGTCCGCGGCTACTTCCGGAACAGCCAGAAGACTACGGTCGCGATCACGCTGATCAGCAGGCAGGTGACGATGGGGAAGTAGATGCGCATGCCGTCGCGCTCGATGACTATGTCGCCGGGGAGACGGCCCAGGCCCAGACGGCCAAGCCACGGCCAGAGCAGGCCGATGACGACCAGCGCAATGCCGATGTATACTAGGATACGCCCCATGATGAAGTCCCCGGGCCACCACGCGGGCCGGTCAGGGCCTACGGAACTCCTGCACGCCCTCCGCGGTAGCGAGAAGCAGCAGGTCGGCACCGCGGTGGGCGAAAAGACCGTTGCTGACTACGCCGGCGATACCGTTGATGCGATCCTCCAGGGCGAGTGGCTCCTGGATCACAAGCCCGTGCACGTCCAGGATCTGGTTGCCGTTGTCGGTGACGAAGCTCTCCCGGAGCACGGGTCTGCCGCCGAGGCGGACCAGTTGCCGGGCGACATGACTCCTCGCCATGGGGATCACTTCCACCGGCAGGGGGAAGGTGCCGAGAGTGTGGACAAGCTTGGATTCGTCGGCGATGCAGATGAACTGTTTGCTTACGGCGGCAACGACCTTTTCCCGGGTGAGGGCGCCGCCGCCGCCCTTGATCATCTGCAGGAGCCGGTTGATCTCGTCGGCGCCGTCCACGTAGACGGCGACTTCGTTGACGGAGTTGAGGTCCTCCACGGCAATGCCTGCCCGCCGCAGCCGTTGCGCCGACGCCTCGGAGCTGGAGACCGCGGCCGGAATGGTATCGCGCAGGTCCGCCAGTGCGTCGATGAAATGGTTCACCGTCGACCCCGTGCCGACGCCTATGATGGCATCCCCGGGCAGGCGCATGGCAGCTGCCTGCCCGGCGGCACGTTTCTGTTCGTCAGTGTTCATATGGCAGTCTCCGGATGGTTTCTGCCGCCATGATACGGCGCTTCCGCCACCCTGCAACAGGTGGCGGCAATCGGCCGCTGCCGATTGGTGATGCACCGCGGCGGCAGGTTCCCTACACTACCAGCCTCCCGGCCCTGCCGAAGCCGTGGACACCCCGAAGAACAATGGCGGTGCCCGCAAGCGGGTATCTGCCATGTCTGGCAAAGACGTGGACGGTTTATGACGCGACCTTATCTGGAACGTATTCTGACCGCGCGGGTGTACGATGTCGCCCGCCACACGGACCTGGATCCCGCCCCCAACCTGTCGGCCCGCCTTGGCAACAGCGTGTTCCTAAAGCGCGAGGATCAGCAGCCGGTGTTCTCGTTCAAGCTGCGGGGTGCCTACAACAAGATTTCCCGGCTGTCCGAGGCCGCCCGGGCGCGGGGCGTGATCTGCGCCTCGGCGGGAAACCATGCCCAGGGTGTAGCGCTGGCGGGGCACAAGCTGGGTATCCGCACGGTGATTGTCATGCCGCGGACGACCCCGCGCATCAAGGTCGACGCCGTGCGTCGCCTCGGGGGGCGGGTCGTGCTCCACGGAGACAGCTACGACGAAGCCGCGGCCCATGCCGGCAGACTGATGGAAGAACGGGGCATGACCTGGATTCCGCCGTTCGACGATCCGGACGTCATTGCCGGCCAGGGAACCGTGGGCATGGAGATCCTGCACCAGCATCCGGAGAAGCTCGATGCCGTCTTCGTCTGCGTGGGAGGCGGCGGACTGATCGCCGGCATCGCCGTCTACATCAAGCAGCTGCGGCCGGACATCCGGATCATCGGTGTGGAGCCGGAAGACGCCCCCACACTGCAGCAGGCTCTGGCGAAGAAGCGCCGGGTGCGGTTGGAGCAGGTGGGCCTGTTCGCCGATGGCGTGGCCGTTAGCCAGATCGGTCAGGAAACGTTCCGGATCGCGCGCAAGCATGTGGACGAGGTGATCCTGGTTTCCACCGACGAGATCTGCGCCGCCATCAAGGACATCTTCGACGATACGCGCACGGTGATGGAGCCTGCCGGCGCCCTGTCGGTGGCCGGACTCAAGAAATACGTGGAGCGGGAAGGCGTGCAGGGACAGCGCCTGGTAGCCATCGCCAGCGGCGCCAACATGAACTTCAACCGTCTCGGACATGTGGCCGAACGGGCGGAAGTGGGCGAGCACCGGGAGGCGGTGCTGGCGGTCACCATCCCGGAGCGGCCCGGTAGCTTCCGGCAGTTCTGCCAGACGGTCGGCCACCGGGGAATTACCGAGTTCAACTATCGCTTCGCGGATCCGGATACCGCACATGTCTTCGTCGGGGTGCAGCTGCATGATGGCCTGGAAGAGCGGGATGCGCTGATCAACGAACTGCGCGCCGCCGATTACCCGGTGCTTGACCTCACGGAGAATGAACTCGCGAAGGTTCACATCCGCCACATGGTGGGTGGACACGGCACCATGGTGGAGGACGAGGTGCTCTACCGGTTCGAGTTTCCGGAGCGCCCCGGCGCCCTGCTGAAGTTTCTCACCCGGCTGGGCAGGCGTTTCAACATCAGCCTGTTTCACTACCGCAATCACGGCGCTGCCTACGGCAGGGTACTGGTCGGCGTGCAGGTGCCGCCGAGCCACCGGAAGCGCTTCGCGGAGTTCCTGGAGAAGCTGGATTACCGCTACCACGAGGAAACCGGTAATCCTGCCTATGATCTGTTTCTGGCCTGAAATTGCGGGATTGCGCCAATCCGGGGTGAGGGGCGGCGGCCGGGCAGCGATGCGTACCCCTGTCCCGGCCGTTTGCGCCCCGCCCCCGCGGCTGCCCGTCAGCGTTTCTTCGCCTGGGCGAAGGCTGCGGCAAGCGTTCCGCCCGTCGCGGTCTTCGACTCCGATGCCGAAGCTTCCTTTGCCCTGGCAGGTTTGTGGCGCGGTGCCGCCTTCCCCTTCGTGGTCGATTTCGCCGTCTCGCCGGGAAGCGGATCCTCGAGTCGCATGGTGAGCGCGATCCGGCGCCGTTTCAGATCCACTTCCAGCACCTTCACCCTGACCACCTGTCCGGAACGTGCAATGTCCCGCGGGTCGCGGACGAACCGCTGCGCCATGGCCGAGATGTGGACGAGGCCGTCCTGGTGCACGCCCACGTCCACGAACGCACCGAAATTGGTGACGTTGGTAACCACTCCCTCCAGGATCATTCCGGGACCGAGGTCTTCCGGCGTTTCCACTCCGTCGCGGAAACTGACGGTGGTGAAGGCAGGCCGGGGATCGCGGCCCGGCTTCTCCAGCTCCTGGAGAATATCGCGCACCGTGGGCTCGCCGAATCGCTCGTCCGTGTAATCGGCGGCGTTCAGCGAGCGCAGGTAGGCTCCATCACCGATGAGCTGCTGCAGGTCGCGGCCGCTCGCCTTAATCAGACGTTCCACCACCGGATAGGCCTCCGGATGGACGGCGGATGCGTCCAGCGGCGTCGTCCCGCCGCGTATGCGCAGGAATCCGGCGGCCTGCTCGAAGGTCTTCTCCCCCAGCCGCGGGACCCTGGAGAGGCTCTTGCGGTCCGGAAACGGGCCGTTGGCATCGCGGAATGCCACCAGCCGTTCGGCGAGTCCCGTGCTGAGGCCGGATACCCGTGCGAGCAGCGCGGCGGACGCCGTGTTCACGTCGACGCCGACTCCGTTGACGCAATCCTCCACCACCGCGTCCAGCGCCCGCGCCAACCTGGCCTGGCTCACGTCGTGCTGGTACTGACCGACCCCGATCGATCCGGGATCGATCTTGACCAGTTCCGCCAGCGGATCCTGAAGTCGGCGGGCGATGGATACCGCGCCGCGCAGGGAGACATCCAGCTCCGGGAATTCCTGCGAGGCCAGTTCCGATGCGGAATACACCGAGGCCCCGGCCTCCGAGACCAGCACATGCTCCAGTTTCAGCTCCGGGTGCTGACGCCGCAGATCCACCACCAGACGGTCCGTTTCCCGGGATCCGGTGCCGTTCCCCACCGCGACAAGCTCCACCCGGTGGCGGGCCGCAATGCTCGCAAGGGCTGCGAGTGCGCCGTCCCGGTCGTTGCGGGGAGGCAGGGGGTGGACGGTAGCGGTCTCCAGAAGCTTGCCCGTGGCATCCACCACCGCCACCTTGCAGCCGGTCCGGATACCCGGGTCGATTCCCATCACGCACCTTGGTCCGGCGGGCGGTGAGAGCAGCAGATCCTCCAGGTTGCGGGCGAAGACGCCGATTGCCTCCTGCTCCGCTTCCTCCCTCAGTTCGCCGAGCAGGTCGGTCTCCAGCCGCGTGAGCAGTTTTACCCGCCAGGTGAAGCGCACCACGGCCGCCAGCCAGTCATCGGCCGCCCGGCCTCGATGAACGATACCGGCGTGACGGGCGACCAGCTGTTCACAGTGCTGCGCTGCCGTTTCGTTGTCTCCGGGGTCCAGCTCGAGGCGCAGCACCTTCTCCCTGCGTCCCCGGAACAGGGCCAGCGCACGATGCGAGGGGATGCGCCGCAAGCGCTCACTGTAGTCGAAGTAGTCGGCGAACTTCGCCCCCTTCTCCTGCATGCCAGGTGCCACCCGGGCGTGCAGGACGCCGTGCCGGCGCACGTGCTCACGTACGGCCCCCACCAGTTCCGGATCCTCTGCCAGGTCCTCCGCCAGGATATGGCGGGCACCCTCCAGAACCGCTTCGGCATCGGCGAAGCCGTGCTCCTCGTTGCGATACTGCGATGCCGCCTGCACCGGCTCCATATCCGGTTCCTTCAGCAGCAGGTACGCCAGCGGTTCCAGCCCCGCTTCCCGCGCGACCTGACCCCGGCTGCGACGTTTCCTGCGGTAGGGGAGGTAGAGATCCTCCAGGCGCTGTTTCGTATCCGCGGCCACGATCGCGCGCTCAAGCTCCGGGGTCAGCTTGCCCTGTTCACGGATCCGCTCCAGGACAGTGGTCCTGCGTTCGTTCAGCTCCCGCAGGTAGACCAGTCGTTCCTCCAGGCGGCGTAGCTGCACGTCGTCCAGCCCTCCCGTCGATTCCTTGCGGTACCGGGCGATGAACGGCACGGTGGCGCCGTCATCCAGCAGCGCCGTGGCGGCCTGGACCTGTTGCGGGCGAACGGAAAGTTCCCGGGCGAGCTGTTGCGTGAGGGTTTCATTCATGGTTGTGGTTCGCTGGTCTCGGGGATGGGTGGTTACTACGAACCCTTCAGGAAATCGTGCAAGGTCGCAGTGGCTTGCGCGCCGCCGTTGACGGTGCTGCGTGTCGGTCAGGTGGCGCCGCTGCGGCGCGGGCCCGTGCGGCTTTCATGGTACTACGCATTGCCATCGCCCTGCCGCCTCCCGGGTTCCCGCAGCAAGGTCGCGTGATGGTGGTGGGGCCGCGGCCACATGAGGGGCGAGCATCGCCCGTCCCCGGTACTCGGGACGTCCCCGAAGGATGTCTGTGCGCGATGTCGGCTGCAGTGACCCGATGTCAGCGGCTGATGTGGATGCCGACGCCGATCCGCACCCGGGAGCCGTCGCCGGCGCGAGCGGTTTCCGCCGGCCACAGGTGCAGGCCGTCCGCTTCCACCAGCGGGAAGGTATAGTCTGCCTCTCCAACCTGCCCCTCCGTGATCTCGGTGATCGTCCCGCGTGCGGTCACCAGGCGGTCCCGGTGGTAGTCCTCCGGTTCCAGAAAACCGTCGTGCAGCACCAGGAATCGTCCCTGGGCGCTGCGTTCGGTGCGCGGGGCCTCGTTGCGGTCCAGCGGGTAGGCGAGCACCTCAAGCAGGCTGCCGTCCTCCAGGCTGCGGTTGTCGATGATGCGTCCTCCCCAGACCACCCGTTCACCGATGGCCGCCTGCTGCGCCGCATCGGTGGCGATCAGCGCGGTGTTGACCTGCTCGTCCTGAAGGAATCGGGGGCCGCTGGTACAGGCGCCGAGGAGCAGTACGGTCAGTAGCGCGGCCGTGGTTACTGCAACGCGCGCAGGGTCGGACATGGCGTTCACCAGCGCCGGTGGGGGTGACGGTGACGGTACCATGGATCGTCCCACCAGGGGTCGTACCAGGGATCGTACCAGCCCCGGGGGTAGGCCGGCGGTGCCACCGGGCGCGGCCACAGGTGGTGGCCGGTAGCCTGGATGCGGGGGTAGTGGTAGGGGTAGTCACCCACAGGGCGTTCCTCGATGCCGTCCAGGGTGCCGGCAACGGTGAGTTCGCGACCTTCCTCGTAAATCGCCGGATCCAGGAAGCCCGGAATGACTGCCAGGAATCGCCCTTCACTGCGATCGTCGCCGCGGGGACGACTGTCCCGGCCCAGCGGGCGCGCAACAACCTCCACCAGCGTGCTGTCGGCCCGGTTCTCGACGCCGGCGATGGTTCCGCCCCAGCGTACGCGGACTCCACGGTACTCTTCCGGTGTTTCCGCCGCTGTGGAAACATTCGGCGCATCCCGTTCCGGTGGCGGCTCCAGCGCCTGCGGCGTTACCGTGCAACCGCCGAACCACAGTGCCGCCAGCAGCAGCGCGAGGACCGCCGCATTCCGGCGGCGGCCGGAGGCGGCCGCCTGGGGGTGCAATGGTGCCTGATGTTGCGAATGGGCCGCTCGAGACACGGCAGGTCCCCGCGAATGTCCGGTGCCGATCCGTTCGACTCCGCGATTGTCCCGGTGTTCCGCGTGGGATCCCGGAGCGGTCATCCCCGGATCGTGGCGCGGGGGGAGGTCACGTCTCCCCGTGCGGTATCCGTGCAGCCCGCGCGGGTCAGTCCTCGCCGCGCATTGCCAGCTGTGTTTCCGTTACCTCGTCCAGATGGGCGAGGAGGCTCGAGGTTCGCGCCTGGAAGTCGGCGTGGTGCTTTTCGGGGACCGGATCGCCGCTCGGAAGGCTCACTCGCATCGGATCCTTGTGGCTGCCGTTGACCTTGAACTCGTAGTGGAGGTGGGGGCCTGTGGCCAGGCCCGTTGCGCCGACATAGCCGATGACCTGTCCCTGATCCACCCGGGCTCCATCGCGGATCCCGCTGGCGTAGCGGGACATGTGGGCATAGAGCGTGCGGATCTGGTTGGTATGCTGGATCACCACCGTCTGCCCGTACCCCCCGTGGCGGCCGACATGGACAACCCGCCCGTTCCCGGAAGCCAGAATCGGGGTTCCGGTGGGTGCGGCGAAATCGGTGCCCAGGTGCGGACGCCGGACGCCGAGCACCGGATGCATGCGGTTGCGGTTGAATCCGGAGCTGATGCGGGCATTCTGCACGGGGCGCCGGATGAAGGCCTTGCGCAGGTTCTCGCCGTCGGCGTCGTAGTAGCCGCCGTTGCCCTCGGGGTCCTCGTAGTAGACGGCCTCATGGCGTCGCCCGCGGTTGATGAAGCTCGCAGCCACGATGCGTCCGTCGCGGACCTTTTCGCCATTGACGAAATCCGCTTCGTAGACGATGGAAAAGGCATCCCCGTTACGGATGTCGCGGTTGAAATCCACGCGCCACTCGAAAATGGTCATCAGCTGCATGATGTGGCGGTTGGATAGCCCTGCCCGGCGTCCGGACAGGTACAGGGAACGGTCGATGGATCCCGAGGCATGCAGTTGCCGGGTCTCCAGTACCTCTTCGTGAACGGAGACCCGGAAACCGCTGTCAGTCTCGTCCTCCCGCTCGATGATCAGGGTTCGGGTCTCGTCGAGCTTGTAGCGCAGGACGTCGAGTCCGCCTTCCTCGCGTACCCTGAAGAGGATCTCCTCTCCCGGATGGATGCGGGCCAGGGCGGAGGCCTTGTCGTCGGCGTTCATCACCCGGTGCAGCTCAGCGGGGGTCAGGCCGGCCCGCGAGAAGATCACTGCCAGGCTGTCGCCGGAGCGCACCTCCACACGTTCGAATTTCTCCTCCGGATCCGGCAGGGAGTCCGCCATCGCGGAGACGATCTGGTCGATGGACGGGCCATCGTAGAAGGGCAGGAAGGGCTCCATCCAGAGTTCGCTCTCGATCCGGCTGCTGCCGTTGACGCGTTCCCCGGATTCCCCCTCCAGCGCCTCCAGGGGTGTGGCTACCGGATCCCGGGCTGCCTCGCGGGCCCGTCGCTCCCGCAGGGCTGCAGGCCAGGCGGCTGCGGCAAGCGCGAGACCTCCGCCCCGCGCATCATCGGACTCCCGTTCCGGTTCACGCTCCGGCCCCCGCTCGCGGGAGGCCGGATGGCCCTGATCCAGCGACAGGGGAACGCGTTGCACGTTCTCGCCACCGCCGGCGCGGTCCCCCCGCTCCGGCATCAGGTCGGCCCCTGGGGTGATGGCCACGGCCAGAAGCCCGGTGGTGAGTGCCGCGAGACCCAGCAGCATGGACCTTCTCCGCAGCCACCGGAAGCGGTGCCTGCGGCGATGTGATGAGGACTTGAAATCCAGTTCGGTAAGTCGTGGTGGTCGCAAGGGTTCTCTCCGGCGTGCACGAACAGCTTCCGAGTTCGTGCGCGGGGTCCGCATTGTGCTGGTAACCCTATAACAGGGTCCTTCAGCCCTCAAGTAAAAAAGATTCGCAACACACTGTGAGTGTTGGGTTTTGACTACAGTTGGCAAGCCTCGCGGTGGTCAGTGGGCATCCACTGCATCGAGGATTGCCTCGGCATCCACGGGGATCAGCTCAAGCTCCGGGAGCTGGTCCAGACCGTTGTGCATGATCATGTTCTGTATTTCCGCGACGTAGGCTTCACCCCGTTCGGAGTATGCGGTGAGCTCCGCGGCCAGGGCCACGCCGGTGAGGCGGTCGCCATTCTCGCGCATTTCGCGCCGCAGTTCCCGCAAATCCCGGTAGGCGTTTCCGACATTGATCGTGTAGACGAAGTTGCGAACCGAAGCGCGCAGGTCAGGGAATATGCGCACGCGATGATCGGCATCCTCCGGACGGTCCTCCGGGATCAATCCCTGGTCGGCTTCCCACGTCCAGACACCGAAGAGATTGTTTCCTTCCCGGGTAAAGCGTGACGTGCCCCAGCCGCTCTCATTGGCGGCCTGTGCAAGGGCCATGTCGGCTGGTACGGCATCGATGCGCTTGAGGAGAAGTGCCCGGAACGCGGCGTCGTTGGGCTCGCCGGATACCCGGAATCGTTCACCCAGCGTGGCAAGTGCCCGGTATTCGCTGGAATCCTGCTCCAGTGCGCCGCGGGAAAGGATCTCCTGCAGGCGGTACCGGGTTTCCAGCATGAGCAGGTTTTCGGCCAGGATCAGCGGTAGCAGGCTGCGAAAGAACAGCGCCTTGCGCTGTTCCACTTCCATGTCGTCGAGGCCCGCCGGCAGCTGCTGCACGGCGATAGCGGGAACAACGACGTCGGGCGGCCAGGCAAACCCAAGTAAATCGAACAGCGCGATGAGCTCGTCTGCCTCGGCAGGCGGCAACTGGACCATGCTGGGCACCATGTCGGCACGATCATCGTAGGTGAGTTCCGCCGGCAGATCGGGAATGTCGTCCGGCAACTCCGCTTCCCGATCCTCGAGCAGCAGAAGGGCCCCGCCGGAGTGTGGCGTCCTGCCGTCGAGGACCTTCCAGCCCATCATCAGGCCGATCGCGGTGAGCACCAGCGCGGCGAGCAGAACGACGATCCTGGGGTCCGTGAGACGGACAGGAGTCGGTCCATGGGGGTCGTCGCGCATCAGCTGTCTCCGATCCGCCGTACCGCGATTTCCACGGTCCGACGGAGTGTTCGGTTGGTTCCCACAACATCAGGGTACCGGAGGATTCGATCGCCATCCGTGCGCGGTCTCACACAGCCCCGAATCATTCCAGAGTCAGAATGTGCCGCCACTGCGCCTCGGTGACCGGCATGACCGAGAGCCGGTTGCCCCGACGGACGAGGTGCATGTCCGCCAGCGCCGGATCCGCCTTCAGTTCGCGCAGCGGGATGATCCGGTCAAGGCGTCGCCGGAAGCGCACGTCGACCATGAACCAGCGGGGGTTCCCGGGATCGCTGCGGGGATCATGATGAGGATCCTCCGGGTCGAATGCCGTGTGGTCCGGATACCCTTCCCGTACGACCTCGGCGATGCCGACTATGCCGGGTACGGCGGTGTTGGAATGGTAGAAGAAAACCTGATCCCCCTTGCGCATCTGGTCCCGCATCATGTTGCGGGCCTGGTAGTTCCGCACTCCGTCCCAGTGTGCCGTGCGGTCGGGGCTTTGCTCCAGATCGTCGATACCGAATTCGTCCGGTTCCGACTTCATCAGCCAGTACTGCATGTTGTCGTCCGCGCATGAGATTGGTCAAAGGCCCTCATGATACTAAGGTTTCAGGAAACAATCCCATGTCGTGGGATGCCGTCATGTCGCGGCATGCCGACAGTCTCCGCGGTCGCCCGCCGCCGGCCGGGGGACGGTCATGCCGGGTATATCATGCCGCGTTCGGTGGCTATGGCGGCCAGGGGAACGTCCCAGTCCGCCCTCTCCAGGGCAGGCAGTTCCTGAAACGAGTGGGCGATGCCGATCAGGCGAGGCCGGCACCAATGGCGCCGCCGGCGCAGGTAGGCGAAGGTGCGGTCGTAGAAGCCGCCTCCCATTCCCAGGCGGTTGCCCTCGCGGTCGAACGCGACCAGGGGCGTGTATACGCAGTCCAGGGCGCCGACCGGGCACAGCCGCGCATTGACCGGTTCCCGGATCCCCAGGTGGTTGGGACGGAGGATGCTGCCCTCGCGGAATTCCACGAAGGCCAGGGAGCCGTCGCGACGCAATCGCGGCAGAAAGATCCGCTTGTTCTGGCGACGGGCGAGGCGCAACAGGGGAGCGGGGTCCAGTTCGCCGTCATTGGCCAGGTACGCGGCAATACGGCGGGCACGGCGGAAGCCGGGTGATCGGGCGATATGCCGGGCAAGCGCCACCGCGGCCTTCCTCTGCTCCCCACTGGGCAGGGCACGCCGCTGCGCACGCATCTCCCGGCGCAACTGCCGGCGCTCATGCACGCTGATTCTCCACCGCGGGAAGGATGGACACGGGAAAACGGACATCCCCCGCCTGCGCCGTGCGGGACTCGCCCCTTGAACCCTGAGGTTCAGGTGGGGAGGGTGAGTCATGTCTTAGGCTTTCCGTTCGTAGACGGACATGCACACCGATCAGGACTACACCATTTCCCCGGGCGATCTCGTTGAGGGTCAAGGATTGCAATGTCCGCTCTCGAACGCTGCAGGGGATGTCACGGCACTATGGTGGAGGTTAACCCGGGATACTGCAAGCCGGGGTACGGCAAAGTCACCGGAAGGCGGGTTGCGGGCGCTACGGCTGCTCCTGTCCGTTCACTGCCGAGGCAAGGTGCTGGTCCATGGAGCGGATGCGGTCCTCCACCAGGGTGAGCAGTCCGTCGTGGCGGGATTCCATCTGCAGCAATTCATGGGAAATGTTGAGGGCCGCCATGACCGCGATACGGTCGGCGCCCACGACCTTGCCGGTGTCCCGGATCTCCTTCATGCGACGGTTGAGAAAGCTCGCGGCCCGCAGCAGCCCCTCGCGCTCATCCTCCGGACAGGCGATCAGGTACTCCTTGTCCAGGATGTTGACCTTGACGGGTTCGGTTGCGGAGTTCATTCAGTGGTGCTCCATGGACTTCAGGCGACTGATCATGGCTTCGATCCGGGAGCGGGCCAGCTCGTTCTTCTCCAGCAGGCTGGCACGCTCGGCGTTGAGAGTTTCCTGGGACTGCCGGAGGACGCGATTCTCTTCGTCGAGACGTCGGCAGCGCTGCACCAGCGCCTCGACACGCTGCTCGAGGCGCTGCAGTTCGTCCCGGATCTGCTCGGTCGCGTCATCCGTCATTCAGCTCTTCCCCCTGCAGGCCGCAACCGGCCTCGACTGACGGGCCATGCGGCCGCAGTCTCCGGGATGCCCTGCGGCCGCATGGCTGCAAGGCACCGGCCCGCGCTCCATGAGACTCCCGGCCCATCGATGGTAGGATAGCGGTTTTGCTACTGCTTTCATACGCGTGCCGCGTGGAGAACCATGACCGCTCGCCCCCTTGCCTACGATTCCGTCCAGGCGGCGCTGACCGCCGTGGGAGCCGCGGTGGATGCCGCGGAAGCCCAGGGCGTCCTGTGCGGGATGCTTGCTGCCCGCACCGATGTCGACCCGGCACAGTGGATGGCCCGGGTCCTCGACGGTACGGAGCCCCGCGGGCAGGGGGCCCGGGAGGTCCTGGAGCAGCTCTCGCTGACCTACGAGGATGCCCGCAGCGGCCTGGATGACCCTGATCTGCGGTTCCACCTGCTGCTGCCCGACGATGAGCAGCCGCTGCCCCGCCGTGCGGAAGCGCTCGGGGCCTGGTGCGACGGCTTCCTGTTCGGCCTCGGTAGCGGGGAAGCCCCGCCGGAGACCCTGACCGCCGGCGAGGCGGCGGAGGCTCTGGAGGGCCTCTCGGAGATCGCCCGGGTGGACAGTGACGCGGCGCAGGGTAGCGACGAGGATGCCTACGCGGAGCTGGTGGAATTCGTCCGCGTGGCCGCCCTGATGGTGCGCGAGCAGGTACAGCCCAAACTTCGCCGGACCCCGGTCCCGGTGCCGGGGAACGACGGCGATGATCGCCTGCACTGACCGGGTCCGCCCCCGGGTCGAAGTCCCCTGTCTGGATGGAGGAGCGATGCAGCAACAGGAATTCCGGCGTCGCCGGCAGGAACTCATGAATCTCATGGGCGAGGGCAGTGTCGCGGTCCTGGCTGCCGCCCCCGAGCGGGTCCGGAACCGGGACGTGCAGTACCGTTTCCGCCAGGACAGCGATTTCCAGTACCTCACCGGCTTCCCGGAGCCGGAGGCGGTGCTGGTGCTCGTGCCCGGACGCTCCCAGGGGGAGTGTGTGCTTTTCTGCCGGGAGCGGGATCCGGACCGCGAGGTCTGGGATGGTCCCCGCGCCGGCCAGGATGGCGCCGTGCGTGACCATGGTGCGGACGACGCGTTCCCGGTGGATGATATCGACGACATACTGCCCGGGTTGCTGGAAGGCAAGGACAAGGTCTACTGCATGCTGGGCGTGGATCCGGATTTCGACCACTCCCTGTTCGGCTGGGTAAACCAGATCCGTGCCCGCGCCCGTGCCGGCGCCCGCGCCCCGGGGGAGTTCGTTGCCCTGGAACATCACCTGCACGAGATGCGGCTGCTCAAGAGCCAGGAGGAAATCGCCACCATGCGGCGAGCGGCCCAGGTGGCGGCAAGTGCTCACCGCAGGGCGATGGAAGTGACCCGCCCGGGCATGAGCGAGTACCAGGTGGAGGCGGAGTTCCAGGCGATCTTCCGGCGCCACAATGGCGAGCAGGCCTACCTGCCCATCGTCGGCGGTGGAGCCAACGGTTGCATCCTGCACTACGTCAACAACGACGCCGTGCTGAATGACGGTGATCTGCTGCTGATCGACGCCGGCTGTGAACTCGACTGCTACGCCTCCGACATCACCCGTACCTTCCCGGTGAACGGCCGCTTCAGCGGCGAGCAGCGGGCGGTCTACGACATTGTCCTGGAGGCGCAGCGACGCGCGATCGAAGCGGTGGTTCCCGGGGCGCACTGGAACCGCCCGCACGAGGAGGCGGTGCAGGTGCTGACCCGGGGGCTCAAGGATCTCGGGCTGCTGGCCGGGGATCTGGACGGACTCATCGAGAGTGAAGCCTATCGCCCGTTCTTCATGCACCGCACCGGTCACTGGCTGGGCATGGATGTCCACGACGTCGGGGACTACAAGCTCGATGGCCAGTGGCGCGAACTGGAACCGGGCATGGTGATGACCGTCGAACCCGGCCTGTACATCAGCAGGAATGTGCCGGACGTCCCGGCACGCTGGCACGACATCGGCATTCGCATCGAGGACGATGTTGCCGTCACCCGGGAAGGGTACGAGGTGCTCAGCGAGGGAGCGCCGAAGGATGGTGACGAAATCGAGGCCCTGATGCGGGGCTGAGGGGATCATGACCGACGAACCGGAGTTCGACGTGCTTGTCGCCGGTGGAGGTCTGGTGGGCGCCAGCCTCGCCCGGGCCCTCGCCGGCAGTCCGTTGCGGATCGCCCTGGTGGAGGCGATGCCGCCGGGACGAGCCGGCAAGCCCGGCTTCGACGAGCGCAGCACGGCGCTGGCTCCCACCAGCCGTCGCCTGTTCCGGGCGCTTGGCTGCTGGAACGCACTGGCCGCGGAAGCGGCGCCGATCCGGGTGATCCACGTTTCCGACCAGGGGCATTTCGGCATCACCCGCCTGCGGGCGGCGGATCATGGCCTGGATGCCCTGGGGCATGTCGTGCCCAACCGGGTGCTCGGCGGCGTCCTGGCCGAGGGCCTTGCCGGCCAACGTAATGTGCAGCTGTTTGCCCCGGCCCGGGTTCGGCACGTGCAACAGGATGCGGGCGGGGTGATCGTCGATCTGGACGGGGATGACCTGGCGCCCCGCGTACGTACCCGCCTGCTGGTGGCCGCGGACGGCGGTGACTCGCCGATCCGCCGGCAGTTGGGTATCACCATGTCGCAGCGGGACTATGGCCAGAGTGCGCTGGTGGCGAATGTCGCCCCCGACCGCGACCCGGGGGGCTGGGCCTACGAGCGCTTTACCCGGACGGGTCCCCTGGCGCTGCTGCCCCTGTCCGGCGGCCGGTGTGCCCTGATCTGGACCATGCCCCCGGCCCGCGCGGCGCGGCTGATGCAGCTCGATGATGCCGCGGTGCTCGGACAGTTGCAGGACGCCTTCGGCTACCGGCTCGGACGGATCAACGGGATCGGGGAGCGATCCCTCTATCCGCTGCACCTGCGCCAGGCCCGACGCCTGGTGGAGGGGAGAACCGTGCTGCTGGGAAACGCCGCTCGTACTCTGCACCCGGTGGCCGGGCAGGGTTTCAACCTTGCCCTGCGGGATGTCGCCGAGCTGGCGGACTGCATCTGCCGGGCCGCGCATTCCGGTTGGGATCCGGGAAGCGCCGCCGTGCTGGCGGGCTACCAGCGCAGGCGCCGCCGGGATCAGCGTAAGGTTGCAGGGTTCACCGACGCCCTGGTTCGTGCCTTCTCCAGCAGCGATCCCCTGCTCGCCACCGGCCGCAATCTCGGCCTGGTCGCCCTGGAACTGATACCGGGTCTGCGACATGGCCTTGCCAGGCAGGCGATGGGGTGGGGCGGGCCGCTGCCGCGATTGTCCCGTGGACTGCTCCCGGACTGATCGGGGTGGAGTGGCACGGGGCGGTGGCGGATCGCCTAGGCGGAGGTGCCGAACAGCAGTTCCTGCATTTCGATGGCTTGCAGATCGGCTTCCAGCTGCAGCTGTTCGGCGAGCCGGGCGTCCATCAGCACGTGCGCGCGGGCGAAGGGATGCAGCCGCGGCAGCCCGGTGTCCTCCTGGCGGGGCGGGTTGTTACCGGCTTCAACCTTGTCGGTGACGGCATCGGCGATGTGGACGATGCTGACTTCCAGGGGGTGGCGGCCGGCGTTGTCCGGTGTGTGGTGGAAAGCGCAGGCCTCCCGGTAGAGGTCCGGCAGCCGCCAGTAGCGCAGCAGCGCGTCACCGACCTGGGCGTGGTCGAAACCCAGCACTTCGCGTTCCAGTCGGTACAGCGGCCGCTCGCCGGCGGCACAGCGCTCCAGGATCTGCCGGGCGCGTTCCGGAAGCTGGTGGTAGAGCGCCAGCTTGCCGATGTCGTGCAGCAGGCCGGCGATGAAGAGCCCTTCCTGATCCCTGTGTCCGACATGGCCGGCAAGCCCCCGCGCCATGAGCCCGCAGCGGATGCTGTGCTGCCAGTAGCTCTCCATGTCGATTACATCCGCCTGCACCTCCCGCAGAGCATTGGCCACCGACACCGTCAGCAGCAGATCACGCAGGCCGCGGGCGCCCAGAATGGTGATGGCCATGGGGATGCTGGTAATCCGGGAAGGGAACCCGTAATAAGCGGTGTTGACCACCGATAGCAGGCGGGCTGTCAGGGCCGGATCCTGGCTGATCACCCGACCCACGTCCGCCGTGGTGGCGCCGGGGTCGTCCAGCATCCGGCACACCCGGTAATAGACTGCCGGCAGCGTGGCAATGCGGGTGATACCTCTGGCGAGTTCGTCCGCTGTCATGAAATACCCTGGATGGCCTGCTGCCAGTATAGCCCTGCGTGCCGGTCAGCCGGGATCGCTAGGGCGGACCCGATTCCCGGGAATGTGATGCTGTTCGCACTTCCGCCCCGGTTTTACAGCCGCAGTCCCCCGCAGGGCGCGGCCCAGGCAATGCCGTTCGCGGGCCCTTCGATCCGGGTCCACGGTTCGATGCTACCATGGCGACCGGCGAATCCGCGGCGGAGAACGGCGGTGGAGCGGACAATCGATGAGGCAGGGTGGCTGGCGGGCGTGCGCCGGCTGGCATCTCCCAACGCGGACGAGCGCCCGGAAGGCGTCCCGGTGGACTTGCTGATTATCCACTGCATCAGCCTGCCACCGGGCGAATTCGGCGGTTGCTGGATCGACGATCTGTTCTGCAACCGGCTGGATTTCGATGCCCATCCCTACTTCCATGGCCTTCGCGGCCTGCGCGTTTCCAGCCATCTGCTGGTGCGGCGTGACGGTCGTGTCACCCAGTATGTGCCGCTGCACCGACGGGCCTGGCATGCCGGCGCGTCGGCCTGGGAGGGGCGTGGGCGGTGCAATGACTACTCCATCGGCATCGAACTGGAGGGAACGGAAACCCTTGGCTACAGTGACGCCCAGTACCTGGCCCTCGCCCGGCTGACCCGGGAGATCCGGCGGGCGTTTCCGGCGATCACGGACAAGCGGATCGTGGGCCATAGCGACGTGGCGCCCGGGCGCAAGACGGATCCGGGGCCGGCGTTCGACTGGGCACGCCTGCGCAGCGAGCTGGCCGCAGCCGGATAGGCGCGTGGTCAACCGGGCTTCACGGCGCCGGGACACTCGATGCTGGTGCGACGGGCGTCCGCGTCCAGTTGCAGCGCCGTGAGTCTCCCCCCCCATAGGCAGCCGGTGTCGATGGAGATCACGTCGGCCTCCTGGTGGAATCCCAGTGTCGACCAATGGCCGGCGATGAGCCGCAGTCCCTGCGGCAGGTGTTCCCGGCCCGGTGCGGAAAACCACGGGTGGTAGCCGGGGGGCTGTGATCCGGGTCTGCCCTTGTAGTCGAGCAGCAGCCGCCCGTCATCGCCACAGTAGCGCATGCGGGTGAAGGCGTTGACGATGAAGCGCAGGCGGTCCCACCCGGCCAGCGAGTCCTGCCAGAGGCTGGGTTCGTTGCCGTAGAGCCGTGCCATGAATGGCAGAAACCCGTTGCCGCCCAGGATCTCCTCCGCCTCGCGGGCACGGCGACGCGCGGTCTCCAGGGACCAGCATGGCGGGATGCCGGCATGGGTCATTACGAAGCCCAGGGCAGGATCTTCGTGTAGCAACGGCTGCTGCCGCAGCCATTCCATGAGTTCATCGCAATCCGGGGCGTCCAGTATGTCCGCCAGGGTGTCCGCCGTCTTCAGGTTGGCGGCCCCGGCCCAGACTGCAAGCAGGTGCAGGTCGTGATTGCCCAGTACGGTGACCGCGTGATTTCCGAGCGACTTTACGTACCGCAATACGTCCAGGGACCGGGAGCCTCGATTGACCAGGTCACCGGTCAGCCAGAGACGGTCCGACCCCGGCCGGAACCCGATACGCTTGAGCAGCGTCATGAACTCCTGATGGCAACCCTGTATGTCACCGATGCAATAGACAGCCACAGCCTACTCCAGCAGTCACCGGACAGGGTCGGACACGCAACGGGGGGGCACCGGGCGCCACGACGGACTCAGTGCAGCGTTCGCGGCATTGCCAGCGTGAAGGCCGGTATGGCCGCAGTGAATGTGGTGCCGTCATCGGCGATGAGCTCGTAGCTTCCTTCCATGCTTCCCACCGGAGTCGTGAGCATGGCGCCACTGGTATAGCGGAAGCGTTCGCCCGGACCGAGCATCGGCTGTTCGCCGACGACTCCCTCTCCAGTCACCTCGCGGCGTTCGCCGTTGGCGTCGGTAATGATCCAGTGGCGCCGCACCAGCTTCGCCGGCACCTGTCCCTGGTTATGGATGGTCACCGTATAGCTGAAGACGTACCGGTCCTCCCGGGGGGAGGATTCCTGATCCAGGTAGGCTGGTTCCACATCCACGTGAATGCTGTAGCGCGATGGATCGGTCATGGTTCACGGGCCTGTCGACGTGCGTTGTACGGGCAGTACGGGGAAGGCGGGTCGCATGCACGACCGCGGCCATGGCTGTTCACCGGACGTATCCACGCAGTGTACCGGCTGTGGTGCAGTGCGGGAAGGGCGCGGTCGCCCGTCGTGCTGCGGCGCTTGCCCGCGGCACTGCGCTACTGGCCGGGTACAATTCGGGCCCGGTCCCCCGTGGCACCGGAAATGCGAACCGCAACACGGTTCCGATGCGTCAGGGACGTTAAGAAGAAGCATGAGCTATCGACCAAGACGCTTTCCCAGGCCCGATCCGTTGCTGTTGCTCGCAATCGGCGTCGGTGTGGCGGTGTTGCTGACCCTGCTCTGATGAGCCGGTAACGGCGCGTGGGGTCAGATCCTTACCGCCAGCACGTCGCACTTCGCGCCCTGCAGTACTGCACTCGCCGTGGAGCCAAGCAGCAATGCCAGCCCGTGGCGACCGTGGCTGCCCACCACGATCAGGTCGCAATCGAGCGCATCGGCGTGGTTGACGATCTCCTGCCGGGTGTAGCCCGCCGTGACCGTGCGGTCGGAATCGGGAAAGCCCATCCTCGCGGCAACCCGCTCCAGGCGGGCCTCGGCACTGCGCAGCATGTCCTCGTGGACGTCCACTTGCGGCGGGCCGAGGAACTCACCTACCGCGTCCACCGGAACATGTTCCACCACGTGCAGCAGGTGCAGGGGCGCATCGTGGCGCCGTGCAATATCCGCCGCCCGGGCACAGACCCGGTCCGCATCGTCGCTGAAATCCACGCACAGCAGAATGCGGGTGTAGCACGGAGCCGTCTGCATGGGGTTGCTGTCCTCGCTGGTTCGTATGCCCCGGGGGCGACCGGACGTCGCACGCACGGTCAACCTGCCTCCCTGTGCCCCAGTATACGTATCGACATCCGGCAGGGAACCCCGTTCCGCCACCCTTTTGCGGAACCTGGTCAGGCAGGCCGCGAGTCCGGCGTCCCGCGGTCTCCGGCAGAGTTCGCCAGGCGTACGAAGTCGTCGACCCCGAGCTGCTCGGGCCGCGCTCCCGGGTCGATGCCGGCGATGGCGAAAACCGAGGGATCGAGAAAGTCCGTGAGGATCCTGCGCAGTGTCTTGCGACGCTGGTTGAAGGCGCGGGCCACCAGGTCGTGGAGCAGGCCCGGATCCCGCGCCGGTGTCGCCGGTGGTCGCGGCAGCAGGCGAACCACCGCCGATTCGATCTTCGGTGCGGGTCGGAACGCGCCGGCAGGCACGCGCAACAACGGTTGTACCCGGCAGTGGTACTGGATCATCACCGACAGGCGGCCGTAGGTCCTGCCGCCGGGAGCGGCCGCCATGCGATCCACGACCTCCCGCTGCAGCATGAAATGCATGTCGCGGATGTGGTCCGCCTGGTCCAGCAGATGGAACAGCAGCGGCGTGGAGATGTTGTAGGGGAGATTGCCCACCAGCCGCAGGCTGCCGGCGCTGCCATGGCACTGCCGGAAGTCGAAGCGCAGTGCGTCGGCCTGGTGCAGCAGCAGGCTGCCGCTCGCTGCGCACTGCGAGCGCAGTTCCGGGATCAGGTCGCGGTCCATTTCCACGGCCTCCAGCCTGCCTGCCGCCGCCAGCAATGGCACGGTCAGCGCGCCCTGTCCGGGGCCGATCTCCACCAGGCGGTCGCCGGGGCGCGGATCGACCGCCGAGATGATACGGCGGATGAAGCCCGGGTCATGGAGGAAGTTCTGGCCGAATCGCTTCCGTGGCCGATGCCCGGTTGCCCCGGGCATCAGTCCGCCGTCTCCCGGCGGGCCGTGTTGACGAGGTGGATCGCGGCGTCCAGCGCCGCCTTGAGACTGCCCGGGTCCGCCTTGCCGGTTGCCGCCAGATCCAGCGCGGTTCCGTGATCCACGGAGGTGCGGATGATGGGTAGCCCGAGGGTGATGTTTACCGCATGGCCGAAGCCCACGTGCTTGAGCACCGGCAGCCCCTGGTCATGGTACATGGCGAGCACCGCGTCGGCCCCATCCAGTACCCGGGGGGTGAACAGGGTGTCCGCCGGCAATGGCCCCACCAGGTTCAGTCCGGACCGGCGCAGGCGCTCCAGACAGGGAATGATGACGTCCAGCTCCTCCCGTCCCAGATGCCCGCCCTCCCCGGCGTGGGGATTGAGGCCGCAGACGAGAATACGGGGTGCGGCAATACCCATGCGGGTTCGCAGTTCGCCGTGCAGGATCTCCAGTACGGCGGCCAGTCGTGTGGCGGTGACGGCATCCGCAACCTCGCGCAACGGCAAGTGGGTGGTAACCAGTGCCACCCGCAGGGAGCCCGCGGTCAGCAGCATGACGGGAAGCGGCGCACGGGTCAGCGCGGCGAAGAATTCCGTGTGGCCGGTAAACGGCAGGCCGGCATCGTTGATCACGCTCTTCTGGACCGGCGCCGTGACCACTGCGTCGAAGGTCCCGTCCAGGCATCCCATGCCGGCAAGCTCGAGGGTTTTCAGCACGGCGGACGCGTTGCCTGGATCCAGCGTGCCGGGGGAGACCGGTGCGGCAACGGGGCAGTGGACTACGGCGACGGTGCCGGCGGGCACGTCGGCATCGGCGCGATCCACGGACAGGGTCTGCAGCGAGACCCCGATTGCTCCGGCGCGCTCCCGCAGCACCTCGGCATCGCCGAAGATGGTGATCCGGGCCGGCCAGTCACCCGCGGCGACCAGGGCGCAGAGGTCCGGTCCGATCCCGGCCGGCTCACCCATCGTGAGTGCGATGCGGGGCGGATCGCGGCCATCGTCAGCCATGGGTCGTTCAGTCCTCCAGCCGGTTTTCCACGTAGGCTTCGTCGCGCAGTCGCCGTAGCCAGCCTTCCAGCACCTCGTCGCTCTTGCGTTCACGGATCTGCCGGGCGGCCTGGAAGCGGCGATAGTCGCCCGTGCTGTCCTGCTGCCGGCGGTCTTCGACCTTGACGATATGCCAGCCGAACTGGGTTTCGAAGGGCTGGCTGATCTGCCCCGCGTCCAGTTCGTCCATGGCCCGCTCGAATGCCGGAACCAGTTCTCCGGGGCTGACCCATTCCAGGTCGCCGCCACGGGATGCCGTGCCTTCGTCGTCGGAGTGGGCGCGGGCCAGGGTACCGAAATCCTCTCCGCCCTCGATACGCTCCAGCAGGCCCTCCAGGCGCAGGCGCGCGTCCTCGTCGGTGACCACCTCACCCGTGCGGATCAGGATGTGCCGTGCCCGGGTCTGTTCCACGACATGGCTTTCGTCGCTGCGGACATCGTTCAGCCGCACGAGGTGGAAGCCGCTGTTACTCTGGATCACTTCGCTGACTTCCCCGGGTTCCATCGCCAGCACATGCTCCTGGAGGACGCTGGGCAGCTCGCCGCCGCCCCGCCAGCCCAGCTCGCCGCCTTCCAGCGCCCTCTGGCCGTCCGATACCCGGGCGGCGGTCTCGGCGAAATCCGCGCCATCGCGCAGTTCCGCCAGGATCTGCCCGGCCCGCTCGCGGGCCTCCTCAAGTTCTCCGGGCGTGGCGGCCTCCGGCGTTGCCACCAGGATATGGGAAATGTTGAACTCCAGGTCCATGGCTGCCGCCTCGCTGGAGAGGAACTCCTCGATCTCCTGCCGGGTGATCTCCACCTGGCGTTCCACCTCCCGCTGGTGCAGCCGCGAGATCAGTATTTCCTCCCGGATGTCCTCCCGGAACTGGGCGAACGAAATGCCCTGCCGCTGCAGCGCCTGCTGAAACTGGGGAAGCGTCATGTTGTTCTGTCCGGCCACCTGCCGTCCCGCCGCGTTCAGCGTGTCCTCGTCCACGGTGATGCCGGCACGCCGGGCGTAGGCCAGCTGCAGGCGCTTCATGATCAGGCGGTCCATCACCTGGCGCTCCAGCTCCCGCCCTGTGGGCAGGCGGACGTCGGTGC
>SLLM01000414.1 GCA_007134055.1 Ectothiorhodospiraceae bacterium
AGCCGCGAGAGCCTGCCGCAGCGCCGTTTCTCCGATGCCGCCGTGGCACGGCTGACCCGGTACCAGTGGCCGGGGAACATTCGCGAACTGAAGAACCTGGTCCAGCGCCTGCTGATCCTGGGGGATGGCCCCCAGATCACCGTCGACGAGGTGGAGGCCGCGCTCTCCGGTATCCGCTCGCCGCAGCATCCGGAGGGCGGCAGTGGCGTGAGCCTGGCGCTGGACCGCCCCTTGCGCGAGGCGCGGGAATCCTTCGAGCGGCAGTACCTGCAACGTCAGCTGGCAGCTGCGGGCGGCAGTGTCGGGGAGCTTGCCAAGCTGGCAGGAATGGAACGAACCCATCTCTATCGCAAGCTCAAGTCCCTGGGTATCGACCCGAACGATTTCTGACCAGGCGACGGGCTTCCCCGGGGTCGCCGTATACCGTACCGTAGCCTGCTTTCGTACCGGGCCCCGGCTGATCAATCACTGGATCGACATCATGAAGATCATCATCCTCGGAGCGGGTCAGGTGGGCAGCTCGCTGGCGCAGAACCTGGCCAGCGAGGCGAACGACGTTACCCTGATCGACGTTGACTCCCGGCTGCTGGCCGACATCCAGGACCGGCTCGACCTGCGGACCATTCGCGGCAATGCGACACATCCCGACGTGTTGCGCCAGGCGTCGGCGGATGACGCCGACATGATCATCGCCGTCACCAGCAGCGATGAAGCCAACATGGTGGCCTGCCAGGTCGCGTACACGCTGTTTCATACACCGACCAAGATCGCCCGGGTGCGGGCCCAGGAGTATCTTTCCTACCCGCAGCTGTTCTCCCCGGATGCCATGCCCGTGGATGTGCTCATCAGCCCGGAGAAGCTGGTGACCCAGTACGTCAAGCGGCTGATCGAGCACCCCGGCGCCCTTCAGGTACTGGACTTCGCCGGGGGCAAGGTGCGCATGGTGGGGGTGCGCGCCTACTACGGCGGTCCGCTGGTCGGTCATGAGTTGCGTACCCTGGGCGAGCACATGCCCGGGGACAAGGCGCGGGTTGCCGCCATCTTTCGTCGCGGGCGGCCCATCATTCCGGAGGGGGACACGGTCATCGAGGCCGGCGACGAGGTGTTCTTCGTCGCCGCGCGCAAGAACATCCGCGCGGTGATGAGCGAACTGCGGCGTGTGGACAAGCCGGTAAAGCGCATCATCCTCGCCGGCGGTGGCAACATTGGCAAGCGTCTTGCCCAGGCGCTGGAGGGCCGGTACCAGCTCAAGCTGATCGAGCGCTCCCAGGCCCGCGCGCGACTGCTTTCCGAAGACCTGCAGAACTCCATCGTGCTTCTCGGCGACGCCGCGGACGAGGATCTGCTGCTGGAAGAGAACATCGAGAATACCGACGTCTTCTGTGCCCTGACCAACGACGACGAGGCGAATATCCTCTCCGGCATGCTGGCGAAGCGCCTGGGTGCCCGCATGGTGATGTCGCTGATCAACCGTCCTGCCTACGTGGACCTGGTACAGGGAAGCGAGGATATCGATATCGCAATCTCGCCACAGCAGGCGACCATCGGTACGTTGCTGGCGCACGTGCGCCGGGGCGACGTCGTGATGGTGCACTCCCTGCGCCGCGGCGCGGCGGAAGCCATCGAGGCCGTGGCCCATGGAAGTGCAGCCACCTCGCGGGTGGTGGGCCGTACAATCGAAGACATCGATCTGCCCAAGGGCACTACCATCGGCTGTATCGTGCGCGGCGATCACGTGCTGATGGGGCACCACGATACGGTGATCGAACCCGAGGACCACGTCATCCTGTTTCTGGTGGACAAGCGCCGTATCCGGGAAGTGGAGCGGCTGTTCCAGGTTGGCGTGACGTTCATCTAGAGGGCCGTCACGAACCGTCCGGGAGGGATTGCTGCCGGTTCCGGCGGGTGACGGTACCGGGCAATGGGGGGAGCATGCGGATGTCCGACGAACGATGCTGGAACCGGTATGGCGGGCCGGCCCCCGGCGCCTGCCCGTGCGCCATGCCGTTGCCGGCTTGCTAGGCGCAATCCTGCCATGCACTGGGCGACGGTACAGAGAATTCTCGGTCTGCTACTGATGCTGTTCAGCATCAGTATGGTGCCGCCGCTGCTGATCGCTCTGCTGTACGGGGATGCCGGCCTGGTGCCCTTTGCCGCCTCGTTCGTGGCCATCGTGGCGGCAGGCGCCCTGCTCTGGCTGCCGGTGCGGGGCGATCGCCACGAACTGCGCACCCGCGACGGCTTTCTCATCGTCGTGCTTTTCTGGACCGTGCTGGGGCTGGCCGGCGCGGTGCCACTGTTCCTCTCCGACGAGCCGCGCATCAGCTTCACGGATGCCGCCTTCGAGAGTCTCTCCGGCCTTACCACGACCGGAGCCACGGTTCTTACCGGGATCGAACATCTGCCGGAATCCATCCGCTTCTACCGTCAGCAACTGCAGTGGCTTGGCGGCATGGGAATCATCGTGCTGGCGGTGGCCATCCTGCCCATGCTGGGGATCGGCGGCATGCAGCTCTATCGTGCCGAGATGCCCGGCCCGGTGAAGGACTCCAAGCTCACGCCGCGGATCGGCGAGACCGCGAAGGCGCTATGGTATATCTACCTCGGCCTGACCCTGGCCTGTGCGCTTGCCTACTGGCTTGCCGGCATGAACTGGTTCGATGCCGTGGGACACGCGTTCTCGACCGTTGCCATTGGTGGGTACTCGACCTACGACGCCAGTATGGGGCACTTCGACAGTCCACTGATCGAGATGATCTGCGTCGTGTTCCTGCTGATTGCGGGCGTCAACTTCGCCATGCACTTCGTCGCCTGGAGGCGGCGATCCCTGCGCCACTACCTGCGGGATACCGAGGTGCGCTGGTTCATCGGCATCATGGTCAGCGTCGGTTGCGTGGTGACGGCCACGCTCATGGTCACCGGACACCTCGGAGGCTGGGGGGATACCCTGCACCACGCCATCTTCCAGAGCGTCTCCATCGGCGCCACCGCCGGCTTCACCACCACGGATTTCGACAGCTGGCCGGTGTTCCTGCCGGTGCTGCTGATCATGACCGCATTCGTCGGCGGCTGTGCGGCATCGACCGCCGGCGGCATCAAGGTGGTGCGCTTCGTGCTGCTGATCAAGCAGGGCTACCGGGAAATCATCCGCCTGATTCATCCACAGGCGCAGGTACTGGTGAAGATCGGCAATCGTGCCGTGGACGAACGGGTAATCGATGCGGTCTGGGGATTCTTCGCCGCCTACATCGCCCTGTTCGCGATCATGATGCTCGTCTTGATGGGCACCGGGCTCGACCAGGTCACGGCGTTCTCCGCGGTGGCGGCAACCATCACCAATCTGGGACCGGGGCTCGGTGCGGTGGCGGAAAACTATGGCGGCATCAGTCCGGTTGCCAAGTGGGTGCTGATGTTCGCGATGCTGCTCGGACGCCTGGAGGTGTTCACCCTGCTGGTGCTGTTTACCCCGGCGTTCTGGCGGCGGTAGCCTGTGGAGCGTACTCGGGCCGGGGCGGAGGTCGTTGCCGCCTGCCCAGGGGCAGCAGGCCCGTTCCGGCGGCTGATCCCCGCGCCACGCCCAACGGAGGTAACCCATGCGTGCCGGTCTGGAAAAGATACTTGCCGACGGCCGTGATTCTCCCATGCTCCGTCTGAGCCTTGGCCAGGCCTGCCTGCGCGATGGAGACCGGGAGGATGCCATCGCTCACCTGCGGGCGGCGGTGGAGCAGGATCCCGGCTATTCCGCGGCCTGGAAGGTGCTCGGCAAGGCCCTTGCCGAAGGTGGTTGGGTCGAGCGGGCAATTGAGGCGTACGATCAGGGAATCACCATCGCCCGGCAGCAGGGCGATCTGCAGGCGGCAAAGGAGATGGAGGTGTTTCGTCGGCGCCTGCAGCGCTGAGGAGGCTGTTACCGCGTTTCCGGCCGGTGCCGGCGACGCGTGCCTCCCCTTCTCCCGCCCGCACGCCGGGGCCGTCGGTACGGGCTGTCCCTGCCGTCCGGCTGGGCGCGGAAACGGCGATAGGTCCACTGGTACTGTGCCGGCGCCCGCAGCACGCAGGCCTCCACGGAACGGTTCAGCGCGGTTGCCGCCACCACCGGATCGGGATCGGTGATGGCCGGGTCGCCGGGCAGCACGTGGAGGCGGAAGCCCTGGCCACGGGGAAGGCGCTCGCTGAAGAAGAACACCATGCCGGCTTCGGTCTTGCGCGCCATCTGGCTGAACAGTGTCATGGTCAGGGCGGGAACGCCGAAGAACGGCGCGTGCACACCGCTCTGATCCGGGATCTGGTCTGGCAGGATTCCCACCAGGCGACCCTGGCGCAGGCTGCGCAACAGGAAACGCAGCCCGCTGGCATCCGCCGGCAGGGAACGGGCGCCGGTACGCTCCCGCAGCTCCACCAGCAGCGGTTCCAGCCAGGGTTGCCGGGGGGGGCGGTACAGATTGTGCACCCGATGGTGACGATTGAGAAACAGGCTGCACAGCTCCCAGTTGCCCAGGTGGGGGGCGGCAACCAGCAGGCCCCTGCCCGGTGGCCAGCACGCCTCCAGGTCCCGGATTACCTCCGGATTCCGCACCAGACGGTCCAGCCGTCGTGGCGAGGCGTACCAGACGATACCGGCCTCCATCACCTGCCGGCCGAGCTCGATCAGGCTGTTGCGGACCAGGCGTGCACGGGTGGCGGGCGGATCGGACGGGAAGCAGATCCGGATATTGTCCTCGACGACACGCCGGGTTCGGCGGGCGGCCAGGTACATCAGCACTCCGACCGCCGTCCCGATGGCGTGGGCGACGGGCAGGGGCAACAGGGCGGTCAGACGTAACCAGCCGTGCAGCAGCCGGGTCTTGAGCAAGTGGCCTCCCCGGAGCGGTGGGTCCGGATCCCATGGGCATGTAAAGAGTGCGAATGATGGTCGAGGGGCCTGTCACCCCTCATGTGCTCCCCGGTCGCCTGCTAAACTTCCCGGGATAGGGCGGAATTATACGGCTTTTGTCGCCAACGGGGCGACGGCATCCGAAGCTGGAGGCAGGAATGGACTGGCAGAAGCAGATGGAGAAGATGGTCGGAACCTGGACCGACATGCAGCGCGGCATGTGGGATAACTGGATCGATGCCGTGCGGCGCTTTGGCCAGTCTTCCGGGGAAGCCGATCAGATGCGCTCGGAATACGAGCGCCAGCTTGCGGCCTGGGAGGCATCGGTCCAGCAGGCCCTGGAGGCCCAGAAGGAGTGGGCAGCGCAGTGGGCACAGCAGGCGTCCGGGACGGAACAGGCTCCGGAACCCGTGGTGCAGTGGATGGAGCAGATGCAGGCCATGATGCAGGGTTGGACGGAGAGTCAGCACCAGCTCTGGGAAGCCTGGTTCGAGAGTCTGCGCACCATGGATCCGGGTAAGTCGACCGGGCGCTGGGAAGAGGAGAGCCGGGAGGTGCTGGAGGCCTGGCAACAGGCTGCCGAACGTGCCCGCGAAGCGATGGCTCAGTGGGGCGTCATGGCCGAGCAGATGGATGCAGGCGGTGGCGCGGGTGGAGCAGTGCCCACCGGGACACAGCAATCCCCCGGGGAGGCGCAGGATAAGGCCGCCACGCCGCCACGGGCCAAGCGGCGCGAGGCCGCGGGTAAGGCGAGCGGCGCCGGCGCAAAGCAGTCCGCCCGTACGGGAACCAGTGGCAGGAAGCGGAGCAAGCCCGGCGGGAAGGGGCCGTAGTCGCCGGGACGGCTACCGAAGCACGCCCGACAAAAGAACCGGCACATCCGATGTGCCGGTTTCCAGGTTCACATAGCTGAAGGTGATCTGCGCTACCCCGTCCGCTGGGTCCATTCCCTCCCTGACTCTATGTGTGCATCCCGCACTTCCCTGCGAGTCATCCATGGGTCATGTTGCGCTCATCCCTGTTCTTGTTGTTAGCTCGGTGTCATCCGTGACAGTGCTGCTCCATGCATCTGCATACCGCGAACAATCGTGACAGGTTTTTCATGCTGGGTAAGTCGGCAAAAGGCTACAGACGTTGTAGGGGAATCATTACACCGACTCGCCGGATCCGCTGGGCTGCGAAGCCGGGAAGGTGTGCGGTGGAGCAGTCCCGGTGATCGCCCTTTTGCAACGGGTCCGGAGAGCGGAGGTCACGGTCGATGACCGGGCCATCGGCAGGATCGGAGCCGGCTTGCTGGTGTTCCTGGGGTGTCGCCCGGAGGACACCCCGGCCGCCGCGAAGCGCCTGGTGCAGCGGGTGATGGGGTATCGGGTGTTCGCGGATGACCACGGCCGCATGAATCGCTCCGTGGTGGACTGCCGCGGTGGTGTGCTGCTGGTGCCACAGTTCACCCTCGCCGCAGACACCCGCAAGGGAATGCGGCCCGGGTTCTCGACGGCGGCGCCTCCCGATCTGGCCCGTGTGCTGTTTGGCTGTGCCCTCGACGTGGCGTCGACGTACCCGGTCGCCGTGGAAGCCGGCTCCTTCGGCGCCGACATGCAGGTGGCGCTGGTCAACGACGGGCCGGCCACCTTCTGGCTCGAGGTGAACGCCGACCGCTGAGCCGCCGGGGCGTGGGTCCGCCCCCGGGGAACGCTCCCGGCACCCCCGCAGGGTGCTGCGAGAAACCATCCTCCCGCCCCGCGGTACCCCTCGCAGGGCGCGCATCCGACCCGTGCTTACGTGCATGATGGAAGTGCGCTACGTTCAGGTGCCCGGCCGGCAGGTGCTGAAGAGGATTCTTCGGCCGCCCGCTAATGCTATGATGCGCCCGTTCTCAATCGAGGGGTTCGCCGACATGACCGAGCGCAGGGCCGAGGTCGAGCGCAATACGCTGGAGACCCAGGTGCGGGTGGCAATCAATCTGGACGGCAGTGGCCGGTCCGACATCAGTATCGGCGTGCCGTTTCTCGAGCACATGCTGGACCAGATCGCGCGCCACGGCCTCATCGACCTGGACATCCGCTCCACCGGGGACCTGGAGATCGACGACCATCATACGGTCGAGGATGTGGGGATCACCCTGGGGCAGGCGCTCGCACAGGCGCTTGGGGACAAGCGTGGCATTCGCCGC
>SLLM01000339.1 GCA_007134055.1 Ectothiorhodospiraceae bacterium
AACGCCGTGCGCTTGGTGACCGTTTCCTCCAGCGGCGGCGTGAGTTCGTGGAACTCGAAGTACTCGTGGTTCTCCGTCTCTTCCGGGATCTCCAGTTTGCTGACCACGCGTCGTCTCGGGTAGACGCCGAAGCAGCCGGCGTGTCCCTTGGCGTCCACGACCTCACGCGGGAAGAACGCCTCGATCTCCTCCTCCGTGGTCTTCGGATCAAAGGCGAGCACCATACCCTGGTATGCGTTGAAGCCGTAGGCACGTTCGAGTAGCTCGAATACCTTGAAACCGGGCGGGCGGTAGGCCACCTCGCCGAAATACATGGTCCCGTCACTGGTGACGAAGTATTCCGGATGGATGAACCCGAACTCGATGTCGAAGGTCCTGATGAGCTTCTCGATCTCCTTCGTGATGAGTTGTCGCCAGCTCTCCAGTTCCGGAGTCGCGGGCACGAACACGGAATACCCCAGGGTGACGTACTCGGAGATGTTCAGGAACCGGATCTTGCCGTTGTGGATCCAGGCCTCGACCGCGAACTCCCAGCCGTCCAGATGGCTTTCCATCAGAACGGGGAATTCCTCTTCGGGAATGAGATCCACCTCGTCCGGCGAGCGGATCACCCGGTGCCCCAGGCAGCCCGCCTTGTCGAAGGCTTTCAGGTGAATCGGGTCGTTCGGGTCGCCGTCCAGCTTGAGCAGAGTCTGGTTGACGCGCTTGAGGAAGCGCACCACGTCGCTCTTGTCGTGGGCCTCCTCGAAGATCCCGACCCGGATGCCGCCAAGCTGGGCCCGGCGCTTCATCAGCGCCTTGTCCCGGAACAGCACCGCCTGCCCGTGCAGACGCGGGTTGCCCATGAGCACCGCATTGATGGCGCCGGCCCATTCCACGGTTTCCTCGAACAGCGGAATGGCGACGTCCACACCCATGTCCCGAAGCCGCTCGGCGATCTCCATGGACCGATCGTTGAGCCGTTCGAAATCCCAGGATATGTACGGGATGTCGTGTGTCTGGCAGTATTCCTCTGCCCAGGGCGGGGCCACTACCAGGTAGCGCCGGTCGAAGCGGTCCACTGCCTCGATGGCGCCGAGGCTCCAGCCCAGCAGGGCAATGTAGCCTTTCTCCGGGTTTTTCTCCGTCATGGTCAGCTCCTTCGGTTGTGGGGTCAATGTGCCGTGGAACACGGCGGAACGGTGTGTGCCGCGGGACGGCAGCATGACCAGCGGGATGACCGGATGATGTGGGTAGCATACCACATCGGGGTCCGGCCCCCGGGATGCGGCTGCGTGGCCGCCGCACGGGGGACGTGCGGCGGACCGCTCAGGCCAGGCTGCGGGCGATGTCGAGGAAGATCGGGCGCAGCAGCATCTTCAGGAACATGATGCCGAAGATCACGATCATGGGACTGAAGTCCAGCCCGCCGGCGGAAGGAATGATGCGTCGCATGGGTGCGAGCAGTGGATTGGTGAGAGTGTCGAGGATGCTGATCGCCGGGTGGTGGGCGCCGGGGTTCACCCAGCTCAGCACGATGCGGATGATGGTTGCAAAGAGGAATACGTTGAGCAGCAGGTTGACCAGCTCCCAGGTGGACATGACCAGCAGGGCGCCCGTTGCCGGCGCCCCGCCCTGGATGGAGAACACCAGCCACAGGGCGAGGAACTGCAGTGCCAGCATCAGCAGGAGTGAGGCCGTGTCGACGCTGCCGGCGCTGGGTATGACCCGGCGCATCGGGCGCAGCACCGGATGGGTGATGCGCACCAGGAACTGGGAGATCGGATTGTAGAAATCCGCCCGGAACCACTGCAGCAGGAAACGCAGCATCACCGCCAGGATATACAGCCCGATGATCGTGTTGATCAGGAACGCCATCGGGTCGTTGAGGTAGTTACCGGTCATTCACTGTGCCCCCAGCTCGTCGCCCAGTTCCCCGGCACGCCGTGCCGCGGCCCGCATGGCCTGCTCGACCAGGTTACGCAGGTCCCCGTCCTCCAGCGTGTCGATCGCGCGCTCGGTGGTGCCGCCAGGGGACGTGACCCGGCGCCGCAGGGTCTTGGTGTCCTCCTGGCTTTCGAGCGCCATCTTGGCGGCCCCAAGAGCGGTCTGCAGGACCAGCAGGCGCGCCGTTTCCCGCGGCAGACCCAGGCGGCTGCCGGCATCTTCCATGGCTTCCATCATCAGGAAGAAGTACGCAGGTCCGCTGCCGGATACCGCGGTGACGGAATCCAGTTGGGCCTCTTCGTCGAGCCACTGCACCAGGCCGACCGCGCGCAGCAGGCTTTCCGCCAGGCTGCGCTGGTCCTCGCGCACCTGCGGGTTGGCGTAGAGGCCGGTGGCACCGGTCTGCACCAGCGACGGCGTATTGGGCATGCAGCGCACGATCGGGAGTTCGGCTCCCAGCCAGTGACGCAAGTCAGGCTCGCGGACGCCGGCGGCTATGCTGATGACCACGGCTCCGCTGTCATGCAGCGCCGGGCCCAGCTCCTCCGCCACCTGGCGCAGTGTCTGGGGTTTCACCGCCAGGACCACCGCCGCTACGCCCAGGATGGCCGCCCGGTTGTCCGTGTCCGTGGCGATGCCGTAGCGTTCCTCCAGATAGCGACGCTTCTCCGCGTTCGGATCCGTGACACGGATGCGTGCCGCCGGGTAGCCATCGGCAATCAGCCCGCCGACCAGGCTGCGTGCCATGTTGCCTCCGCCGATGAAGCAGATGCTGGGCTGGTCCATGGTGCTTCGACTCCCTGGTGTTGGACGCGTGGCGGCAGCCGGTACCGGCTTCGCCGAGCTCATGTGAGCAGCAGTGTAGCCCGACTCGTATGCGGATTTCAGCGGCGCGCCCCCAGGTCATGCCCGCGGGCCGAATATGTCCGTGCCGACACGGACGATCGTGGCGCCCTCGGCAATCGCCGCCTCCAGGTCGGCGGACATCCCCATGGACAGGGTGTCCAGGTTCAGCCCGCGGCTGCACAACGCCTCCTGCAGTTCCCGGAGTCGACGGAAGGGTTGCCTCTGGGCATCGAACTCCGCCGCCGGCGCCGGCAGGCACATCAGGCCGCGCAGACACAGGCCTGGCAGGCCGGCGACCGCTGGTGCCAGGTCCGCCAGTTCGGACGGGTCGACGCCGGCCTTGGTGGCCTCGGTGCTGATGTTGACCTGGAGGCACACCTGCAGGGGTGGTCGTCCGGCCGGGCGCTGTTCGCTGAGGCGGCGGGCGATCTTCAGCCGGTCGATGCTGTGGACCCAGTCGAAGCGCTCCGCCACCGCTCGCGTCTTGTTCGATTGCAGCGGGCCGATGAAATGCCACTCGACCGCTGCTCCCGCCAGTGCCCGCATCCTCGGCGCCGCGTCCTGCAGGTAGTTCTCGCCGAAGCGGGTCTGTCCGGCGTCGAAGGCTTCCCGTACCGCCTCCGGTGGCATGGTCTTGGAGACCGCCAGCAGTTGGACACTACCCGGGATACGGGTGTACTCCCGCTCCGCATTGCGTATCCGTTGCCGGACCTGTTCGAGCTTCTCGCCGATCGTGGGCATTGGGCTGGTTCCGAGAAATGTGTGGTATGTCCCAAATGGAGCCGGTTCGGCGTGACAATACCACGGGGGTTACTTACTGTTGGACAGCATCGGGTGGGCTGCCGGCGGTACCGCGGTGCTCGCGCGGGCGCCCGGACCGGACACAGCAACGGGATAGCGCAGAGGAACGTCATGGATATTGCCGATCTGCTGGCCTTCGGCGTCAAGAACAACGCCTCCGACCTGCACCTCTCGGCGGGACTGCCGCCCATGATTCGCGTGGACGGGGACGTGCGCCGGATCAACCTGCCGGCAATGGAGCACAAGGAAGTGCACTCGCTGATCTATGACATCATGAACGACAAGCAGCGCAAGGACTACGAGGAATTCTTCGAGACCGATTTCTCCTTCGAGATCCCCAACCTCGCGCGCTTCCGGGTCAACGCGTTCAATCACAACCGGGGTGCCGGCGCGGTCTTCCGGACCATTCCGTCGAACGTGCTTACCCTGGAGGAACTGGGGGCGCCGGAGGTGTTCAAGGAGATCTCGGACAATCCCCGCGGCCTGGTGCTGGTGACCGGCCCCACGGGCTCCGGCAAGTCCACAACCCTGGCGGCGATGGTGAACTACAAGAACGAGAAGTATCACGAGCACATCCTCACCATCGAGGACCCGATCGAGTTCGTGCACGATTCCAAGAAATCCCTGGTTAACCAGAGGGAAGTCCACCGGGACACCCTGGGCTTCGCCGAAGCCCTGCGTTCGGCCCTGCGGGAAGATCCGGACGTGGTCCTGGTGGGCGAGATGCGGGACCTGGAGACCATACGCCTGGCCCTGACCGCTGCAGAAACCGGCCACCTCGTGTTCGGTACCCTGCATACCAGCTCGGCCGCGAAGACCATCGACCGGATAATCGACGTCTTCCCCGCCGCGGAGAAGTCCATGGTGCGTTCGATGCTCTCCGAGTCGCTGCGGGCGGTTATCTCCCAGGCGCTATTGAAGAAGATTGGTGGTGGCCGGATCGCGGCCCATGAGATCATGATCGGTACGGCGGCCATCCGCAACCTGATTCGCGAGGACAAGGTGGCGCAGATGTACTCCTCGATCCAGACCGGTCAGGCGGCGGGCATGCAGACGCTGGACCAGTGCCTGCAGCAACTGGTCCGCCAGGGGCTCGTAAGCAAGCAGGATGCCAGAATGAAGGCGACCAACCGGGACCTGTTCAACTGACGGGGCACGTGCTCCGGGAGCGCGGATAATGGACTTCAACGCACTGCTCGAGTTCATGGTGAGCAAGAAGGCGTCGGATCTCTTCATCACGGCGGGACTGCCACCAAGCATGAAGATCGCCGGGCGGGTGACCCCGGTGACCAAGACCCGGCTGACACCGGAGCAGGCGCGGCAGATCGTGCTCTCCATCATGTCCCCGCGGCAGAAGGAGGATTTCGAGCACAGCCGCGAATGCAACTTTGCCATCAGCGCCTCCGGGCTTGGCCGTTTCCGGGTGAGCGCCTTCTATCAGCGTAATCACGCCGGGATGGTCCTGCGGCGGATCGAGACGGTGATCCCGACCATGGAGGAACTGGGCCTGCCGCAGACGCTGCAGGAGCTGTCCATGACCAAGCGGGGGCTGATCATGTTCGTGGGTGCCACCGGCACGGGCAAATCCACCTCGCTGGCATCCATGATCGGCTACCGCAACCGGAACAGCACGGGACACATCATCACCATTGAGGATCCCATCGAGTTCATCCACCAGCACGCCGGTTGCATCATCACCCAGCGCGAAGTGGGTATCGATACGGAATCGTTCGAAGTCGCTCTCAAGAACACGTTGCGGCAGGCGCCGGACGTCATCCTCATCGGCGAGATCCGAACCCGAGAAACCATGGACTATGCCATCGCCTTCGCCGAGACCGGCCACCTCTGCCTGGCCACGCTGCACGCCAACAACGCCAACCAGGCGATGGACCGGATCATCAACTTTTTCCCGCCGGAGCGGCAGAATCAGCTGTTCATGGACCTGTCCCTGAACCTCAAGGCGGTCATCGCACAGCAGCTGGTGCCAACGCCGGATGGCTCCGGCAGGGTGCCGGCGGTGGAGATGTTGATCGGTACGCCGCTGGTGCAGGACAAGATCCGCGCCGGGGAGGTGCATGAGCTCAAGGAGATCATGAAGCGCTCCGGTGAACAGGGGATGCGTACCTTCGATCAGCACCTCTACCAGCTCTACACCGAGGGCCGCATTACCTACGAAGATGCCATTCGCTATGCGGATTCCGCCAACGAAGTACGGCTGCAGGCCAAGCTGGGTGCGGATGACCGGGATGACCGCTATCAGGCAGCGGCAGACGACATGTCCCTGATTCTGGAGGAGGACGGCCGGAACTGATGCCCGCAGCGTATGCGTGCTGCCCTGGCGCTGACCGGGCCGGGCATCCCCGCCATCCGGCCACCGCGACAGCGGATGCCGCCGCGTGCCGTCTCCGCCGGCCTGTCAGCGCCTGTGGGTCGCGTGGAAGCGCAACAGGTCGCCGCGCTCGGTTTCCAGCAGCATCTCCCGGCCCTCGATCGAATAGCTGGCCGTACCTTCGAGAAAGGACGGGAAGGCCCGTGCGAGCATGTCGATATGCGTATGTTCGGTGCTGCAGCGCCCCCGCGTCAGCACCAACTCGTCCAGGTGAAGATCACCGGCACGAGGGTGGTCGTAGCGGCCTCGCCAGGTGTTGCAGTTCAGCCGGCCGGTCGCTCTGCCTTCGGCGCCGAGGTTCATGCTGAAGGGCTCCAGGCCAACCAGGCGGGTTTCATTGGAGTTGGCCAGGCGAAAGTCCTGCAGCTGCCAGTTTCCCTCCAGGCGGGCGTCGCCGGGCGGGGCAGCGGCGCAGGCGGCGAGTAGCAGGGCAGCCACCATCGATGCCAGAATCGGGCCGGGTTGGGGAATGTTCACCATGATCGCAGGCTCCAGGATTGCAGTTGGCTGGCGAAGTCCGGGGCACGAATCCGCTTGCCCGTTTCAGGCTGCGTCGACGACGACGCGGATCACATGCGAATCCTCCGGATGGGATGGTCGTGTCCCGGTGGCCCGGTGCGCCGGCCGGCTTGGCGTACGGCGACGCCCTTCGGCTGGCACGCGATGGGCGATCACCGCTGATATTGCCGGAGCCGCCCGCAACGCCGGCGGCGAGCCGCACAAGAACGCCCTGCGGGTGGTTTCTGCGTTGCTGTGGACTGCGTTGCTCGTCGGTCATGTAGCTGCGGCTACACCTCCCTCCTCGCGTCTTGCCACAGCGGCGCAGAAGCCACTGAGGCCTGACAATACTTCCTGAAAGGTTAGTATACTTGCAAGCCCTGCCTTGCCACGGCGGCTGCGGAGCCCACGGGGACACGGCGATGTCTTCCGGAAGACTAGTATATTTGACCACGTACGAGTGCGGATATTCCCTTCCAGCGCTGCTGTCTGCAGCCTGCCCGGGCGAGGCCTGCGCCACGAGATGGAGGCCGGTCCGCGGGGCGTGCCCGTGACCGGAGAGGTTCTCTGGCGG
>SLLM01000137.1 GCA_007134055.1 Ectothiorhodospiraceae bacterium
AGGCGGCGGACGAGGCGACCCTGGCGCGCAGGGCGGTTGTCGCCACCCGGGACCTGGTCGCCGAGGTGCAGGTTCCGGTCACCCTGCAGGGGTTTGGCGTGCGGGAATCCGATCTGCCGGCCCTGGTGGAGAACGGGCTGAGCGTTACCCGGCTGGCGAAGGCGTTTCCCCTGCAACCGGCGGCACCCGCCTACCAGCGGATCGTGGAGAACGCCTATCATGGCAGGCTGGAGGCGGAGGCTCGCTGACGGCCCGTTGCACGGCGCCCGGCCGCAGACGGGCGGCACCCCCGTATCCCGCCGTGGGGATGTGGCCGGCCAGGGCTTGTAAGTGGGCGCGACCAGAAGTAATATATCAGTCACATGTTTATTGTGTGGCGGAGGGGCTGATGAAGGTCTACAGCGGTGATCGCACGATTGACGGCCTCCAGGTGACAGTGGACGGTGAACCACTGGACCCTCGGTTCGATCTAAAGGTGCTGTCACCCGACGGTTTCGAGTGGACCTACGAGGGCCCGGAGCCGGCGCAGCTGGCGCTGGCCATGCTGGCCGACCATTACGGAGACGGCGACAAGGCGCTGGCCCACCATGAGACGTTCATGCGGGAAGTGGTAGCCAACTTCGCCAATGAATGGGAAATGACCAGCGACGACATGGATGAGGTGCTCGCGGAAATCGGATGTCCGCCGGCCACGGAATAGGCGGGACGGAGCGGCCGCAATCGGCCAACCGCTACATCGGGAGGTGAGAGCTATGGAACTCCAGAATACAGAGATGACCGACAGACAGCGGAATTACCGCGGCGAATACCGGGAGCGGGTCGCGGGCTGGTACAACGGCTGGCTGCACGTCGTCGTCATATACGGCATCGGCCTGACAGCGTTGTTCGTCTACTTCCAGAACATCCAGAACGTGGCCTGGTGGGAATGGTTGACCATTCCGGTGGTATTCGTGCTCTGCAATATCTTCGAGTGGGCGATTCACCGGCACGTGATGCACCGACCGTTGCGTTTCCCCGGCATGCGGGCCATCTACACCCGGCACACGCTGATGCACCACCAGTTCTTCACCGACAAGGAAATGCGCTTCGCCAACCACAAGGACTGGCGGGTCACCTTCTTCCCGCCGTACGCGCTGGTGGTGTTCATTCTGATGTCCATTCCGGCGGCGTTGCTGGCCGCCTGGATATTCACCCCCAACGTGGGCTGGTTGCTGATCAGCACCACGACATCCATGTACCTGATCTACGAGTTCATGCACTTCTGCTGTCATGTCGAGGAAAATGCGTTCGTCAGGAACTGCCCGTTCGTAAACACGATCCGGCGGCATCATACCGCCCATCACCAGCAGTCGATCATGATGGAGCGGAACATGAACCTGACGTTCCCCATCGCCGACTGGCTGTTCGGTACCTCGGACCTGAAACGGGGTCTGCTGGGCCACCTGTTCAACGGCATGGATGACCGCTACGTGCGCACGGATCTGCGCAAGGCGTCCCGGACCCCGCGCAAGCGACAGGACCAGGATCAGGACCAGGGTGCCGGCGCGACGGCCTGAGGAAGGACGTCCACCAGGGCATGAGACGGCCCGGCAGCGTCACCACTCGCTGCCGGGTCTTTGTCATTGGCGCTGAACGGATGCGGGGCCGCGACGGGTCAGCGACGATCCAGCAGGGCGGCGATGTCATGGTAGCCGATGGCCCGGTCGGCAAAGGTGAAGGTTCCGTGTTCCCGGACTTCCCTGGCGGCCTCCAGGAATGCCCCGTAGGCGGCCCGGGCGAAGCCGCTGCCGATGCTTACCCGCCGCACGCCCATCGCGTTCAGCTCCGCCAGGTCAAGGCTCACGCCCTTGAGCCCCATGAGGACATTCACCGGCCGCTCCACGGAACCGACGATGGCCTCGATCTGGGCCCGTTCCTTCAGCGCCGGCGCGTAGAGTACATCCGCGCCTGCTTCCTGGTATGCCTGCAGCCGGCGGATGGTGTCATCCAGGTCCGGCAGACCCACCATGAAGTTCTCCGCCCGTGCGGTCAGGGTAAACGGATACGGCAGGGCGCGGGCGGCTTCCACGGCCGCGGCCACCCGCTCCGTGGCCAGCCCGATGTCGTATACCGGGGAGTCGCGGCCGGGAACGGCATCCTCGATGGAGGCGCCGACCAGGCCCGCCTCCGCCCCCAGACGGATCGTTTCGGCAACCGCCTCCGGGGCGTCGCCGTAGCCGTTCTCCAGATCGCCGGAGACCGGCAGGTCGGTCGCCTCCACGATCGCGCGGATGTTGACGAGCATTTCGTCCCGGTCGACGGTGTTGTCCCTGCGGCCCAGGGTGTAGGCATACCCTGCGCTGGTGGTACCCAGAGCCTTGTACCCCATGTCCGAGAGCAGGCGGGCGGTTCCCGCATCCCAGGGGTTGCCGAGCACGAAGGCCTCGTTCGCCTGGTGCAGTTGCTGGAATTGCCGTGCCTTTCGGTGTTGTGCCTGCATTGCTGCTCCTCCCTCCGGGAACTGCCATTGCTGAACGTAGCGTACCCTCCCCGGGCAGACAACGTCCGGCGCATGTCCGCTCCCGGTTCCGTTGTCCCGGCGCCGCATGTGATGTACTGTTAACATATCACTTGTGGCTGATAACTGTAGGGGCCCGGAGGAATGCTGGAAGCGATACCGGTGATGGCAACGGCGGTCTATGCAGTAATGATGCTGTATGCCGTGATCGCGGCGGTGGAGCTTGCCGGCTATTTTCCCAATGCCGCCCGTCCCCGGGCCCTGCGTTCCGGTTCCGGGGCAGCGCTTGTCACCGTGCTGCTGGTCACGGCGATCGTCCTGCTGGGAACTGCCCTCTGGCTCGCGGTGACCCGCATCCCCTGGGCCGTCGCGGTCATCACCGCCGGGCTGGCGATACTGCTTGGCCCCCTGGTGTTTCAGGCAATCCCGCGGGCCGTCTGGGACAGCAGGCCTGCGGTCGCGGTGATGGCCGTCGTTGGCCTCGGGCTGGTGCTGTTTCCCGGTGTCGCGAATCTGTAGAGAGATTGTATTGTAGGGAGGAGAGATCCATGCCCGCACCGATCAAGCTGGTCCTGTCCATCATCGTGCTGTGTGCGGCCGGGGCCGCGTACTACTTCCAGGCCAGCGCCGGACAAACGCTGACGCCGTGGCTGATTCTGTTCCTGGGCCTGTTCATGGTGGTTGCCCTGTGGCTGTTTCCGGAAACCAAGGGCAAGGGCAAAGGGTCCCGGTAGCTGTACGGCGCCGCGGCCCTGACGGCATGCCGCTGACGGAAGCATGGGTGCACCGGCATGTCCGTGTTACTGTTTCCGCGCCGGGAGCCGATCCCGGTGGTTCGCGCCCGTGCGCCATTGATGTGAGCCGGGCACGGAACCGGCTCCAGGGATTCGCCGTCGCCCCGCGCTTGCCAGGTAGGACGGCGTGCGTAGAGGGAGGAACGCCCACGTGACCGCGCCTGAAAAGCTTCCTGCCGAACGAGCCGAAGGACCCGCGCCGGTCCCCGGTAGCGAAACGTTGACGGATCGTGCCTACGCCCGGCTGGAAGAGCTGATCGTGACCCTGCAGCTCAGGCCCGGCGAAGTATTGTCGGAGGCGGGACTCACCAAACTGCTGGGCATTGGCCGCACGCCGATCCGGGAGGCTCTGCAGCGACTGTCCATGGAAGGGCTGGTGGTAATCCTGCCGCGGCGTGGGGTGCTGGTGTCGGAGATCAACGTCCGCAGCCAGCTGGAACTGCTGCGGGTGCGTCGGGAAGTCGAGCGGCTGATGGCGCGGCTGTCCGCAGTTCGCTGCACCCGGGACGAGCGGGAGAGTTTCAGGGAGCTGGCGGAGGCGATGGAAGGATGTGCCGTTGAGAACAACGACATCGAATTCATGCGCCTGGACAAGGAATTCAACCTGCTGGTGGCGCGGACCTGTCGCAACGAATACGCCCGCAAGACCATGGGGCTGCTTCAGGGACTGGCGCGGCGCTTCTGGTACCAGCATTACAAGGAAACGCTGGACCTGCCGCGCTGCGCGCGGCTGCACGCCGCCATGGCGAAGTCCATCAGCGAGGGTGACCCGGATCCCGCCGGCGAGGCGCTGGACGAACTGATCGATTACATGGAGAGTTTCACCCGCAACACCCTGGAAGCCGGCGCTTCTACCTGAGTGGCCCGCGCGGACCGCGGTCCGGGATCGGTCGATTGTGTCATCCCGTCCCCGTGCGGCGCCGGGCACCCATTCCGGTCATCCCGCCGCGGCTCCGTTGTGTTGCCGCATTTTCCTGCCGATGCGCACATTCCTGCCGATGCGCTCAGCGTGCCCCCGCCATCTCTTCCAGGAATGCGGAATTGGGGCAGAACCGCGGGCAGACGCCGTCGCGATCCGTTTGCATCCAGGTCTGGCACTGGGACACGTGCGGGCATGCCCGGCAGGTCTCGATCGCCTCCCGGGACTGGACCAGTATGCCCGGGCGTCCCAACTGTGCCGCATGCGGCATCTGCCGGGAGATGAGCCGCGCCAGCAGTGCCGGGGGCTGATCGGCCTGGACCCCGCGCAGCCGTAGCGCGCGGCCGATCAGGGCCAGTACGATCAGCATTGCCATCAGCAGCACCGGGCCGCCTGCCATCAGCATGTTATCCATGATGCCACCTCTTTGATTACAACTGAGCGATTATTGATATACTACTAGTGTGTAACAGCACGGACTTGACCGGGATCAAGTCCGTTCCCTTTCCCGGAAGGTCGTTGCGGCACCTGGTGCCGAAGGCGGGCCGGGCCACTGCAACAGGTGAGGAACAGGCGATGACTCCAGAGCAGATACTCGAATACGAGCCGCGGGTGCTCACCCAGGCGCAGCGGGAGTTTTACTTTGACAATGGCTATGTCCTGCTGGATAGCATCATCCCGCAGGACTGGTTAGCAGCTCTGCGCCGGACCACCGACCAGGTGCTGGAGGACAGCCGCTCCGTGACCCGCTCCGACAGTGTGTGGGACCTGGAGCCGGATCATAGTTCTTCGACGCCGCGACTGCGGCGCCTGAGTTCTCCGGTGGACTACGATGACCTCTACTGGCGCTTCATGTCCGAATCCCTGCTGGCGGACATTGCTGCCGACCTGGTGGGGCCGAACGTGAAGTTCCACCACTCGAAGCTCAACTTCAAGGCACCTTCCGGCGGCACCGACATCAAGTGGCACCAGGACATCCAGTTCTGGCCGCACACCAACTACTCCCCCCTGACTCTGGGAACGTACCTGGACGACTGCGGCATGGAACAGGGGCCGCTGGGAGTGATCCCGGGCAGCCACAAGCTCCCCCTGTTCGACCTCTACAACAAGGAGGGCGAATGGACCGGTCACCTCCGCGACGAGGATGCGGCCACCCTGGACCTGGACAACGCCGATTACCTGTGCGGCCCCGCCGGCTCGGTGACGGTACACAACTGCCGCACGATACACGGCTCGACGGCCAATCGCAGCAGTGTGGCCCGGCCCCTGCTCCTGTGCACGATGAGCTCCGCGGATGCGTTCCCCTACACGGTGAACCCCATCCGTTCCCCGCACGACGGCACCATCCTCCGTGGCGAGCCGGCGCGCTGGTCCGAACACGACCCGCGGCCGTGCCAGCTGCCGCCGGACTGGTCCGGGGGCTACACGTCGATCTTTGATTTCCAGCAGCGCAGCAGCAAGCGGGCCTGACGCGGAAGGGACTTCCGCTGCCGGTTCCGATATCCTGCCGCTACGCGCCGTTCAACACCGGTGAGCAGAGGCAACGGATGAGCAGGAGTCTCAAGCGGGTCCGGCGGGCACTGGAGGAGGCCGCCGTGGCTGCCGACGTGCGGGAACTTGGGGAAACCCGCACCGCGGAGCAGGCGGCCGCTGCCGTGGGCAGCGAACTGGACCAGATCGTCAAGTCCATCGTCTTCAAGGGCGAGGCCAGCGGTGGTGTGCGGCTTTTCCTGACGGCCGGTGGCAACCGGGTCTGCCCGGTCAGGGCCTCGGAACTTGCCGGAGAGACGCTGGGTCGGGCTGATGCCGGCCTGGTACGGGAACAGACCGGCTTCGCCATCGGTGGGGTCGCTCCCGTTGGCCTGGTCACTGCGGTTCCCACCTGGTTCGATCCCCGGCTGCTGGCGTTCCCGCAGGTATGGGCAGCCGCCGGAACACCGCGCCATGTGTTCGCCATCGACCCGCTGGTCCTGTTGCGTATCACCGGCGCCGAGCAGGCTGACTTCACGGCCTCGGACGGTCCGGGATAAGCCCGGCCCGCGGGCTGCACGGGCGCTCTCCCGAGCTCGTGGCGAAACCTGATCGCCGCCGGAGGGATCCGCATGCGCCTGGCACTGTATATCGCCGCCTGGTTTGGCCTCATGGCGGTGGCAATCATCAACGGTGGCCTGCGGGAAGCATTGCTGGAACCGGCCCTGGGGCCGCACCTGGCCCGACAGGGGTCCACCGTGTCGCTCCTGCTGCTGTTCACCGGCTGCTTTCTGCTGCTCGGGCGGTGGCGGCCGGTGGCAGGCCCCCGGGAGGCGTGGATCATCGGCACGATCTGGCTGGCGATGACGCTGATTCTCGAGACTGTGCTGGGCGTGATTGCCGGTCATTCCCCGGGCGAGATCCTGGCTGCCTATAATGTCCTGGCGGGCAATCTCTGGCCCCTCGTTCCCCTGTGGGTGCTGGTCGGGCCGCGCCTGCTTTGCCTGCGGAGGCGTGATGACTGAACGATCCTGCCCGGTTCATATCCGGCGGTACCTGCTGCTCCTGCTCGCCGCCATCGCCCTGCTGGTGTGGAGCGGCGACCCGCCTGCCGCCGATGGGCAGGCTGACGGGCAGTTGCAGAACGAGATTGATCCCGGGCAATGGCGGGAGCAACTGGCCGAGGCCCGCTTGCAAGGCCGGCGGTGTGGTGACCAGACCCACACCGCCGCCGAACCACTGCAATGGGACGAACGGCTGGCACGGGCAGCCCTGCGCCACAGCCGGGACATGGCGGCCCATGGCCGCCTGAGTCATACCGGAAGCGGGGGGGAAACCCTGGCCGAG
>SLLM01000019.1 GCA_007134055.1 Ectothiorhodospiraceae bacterium
ACGAACACATGCCCCGCCGCCACCAGCGCGGGGAAGTGCTTGAGGAAAAGGGCGCACAGCAGCGTGGCGATGTGGGCACCGTCCGGATCCGCATCCGCAAGGATGCAGATCTTGCCGTAGCGCAGGCCCGAGAGGTTCGACGACCCGGGCTCGATCCCCAGCGCCACGGCGATATCGTGGACCTCCTGGGAAGCCATCACCTCGCCCGGATCCACCTCCCAGGTGTTGAGGATCTTCCCGCGCAGGGGCATGACCGCCTGGAACTCCCTGGCCCGGGCCTGCTTGGCGGAACCACCGGCGGAATCCCCTTCCACCAGGAACAGCTCGGTCCGGGCCGGGTCCTGGGCGGTACAGTCCGCAAGCTTGCCTGGCAGCGCAGGGCCGGAAGTGACGCGCTTGCGGGCAATCTTGCGGGATGAGCGCATCCGCCGCTGAGCCGCCTGCAGGGACAGCTGCACAATGGCCTCGGCATCCTCCACGTGCTGGTTGAGCCAGAGGCTGCAGGCATCCTTGACCACGCCGGACACGAACGGCGCACACTCCCGCGACGACAGCCGCTCCTTGGTCTGACCGGAAAACTGGGGGTCCTCCAGCTTGACCGAAAGCACGAAGCTGATGTGTTCCCAGACGTCCTCGGGGGCGATGCGCACCCCCCTGGGCAGCAGGTTACGGAACTCGCAGAACTCGCGAACAGCCTCGGTGAGGCCCGTCCGCAGGCCATTGACATGCGTTCCACCCTGGGCCGTCGGGATCAGGTTGACATAGCTTTCCTGAACGCTTTCGCCGCCCTCTGGCAACCACAGGACCGCCCATTCCGCCTGCTCCGTGTGCCCGCGCATGTCCCCGGTGAACGGTTCCTCGGGCAGGCGGGGCCAATCCTGCAGTGCTCCGACGAGGTAGTCCCGCAGACCGCCCTCGTACAGCCACACCGTCTCCTCGCCGCTCGCCTCCTCGCGGAAGATCACTTCCAGGCCGGGGCAGAGTACGGCCTTGGCCCGTAGAACATGGTGCAGTCGCGGCACGGAGAATCGCGCCGAATCAAAGTAGCCGGCGGCGGGCCAGAAACGCAGTGTCGTGCCCGTGTTGCGTCGGCCCACGGACCCCACCTCGGTGAGATCCTGAACCTTCTCGCCATCCTCGAACGCGATCAGGTACTCGCGGCCGTCGCGTCGCACCCGTGTCTCCAGGCGCCGCGACAGCGCGTTCACCACGGACACCCCGACACCGTGGAGCCCGCCGCTGAACTGGTAGTTCTTGTGCGAGAACTTGCCGCCGGCATGCAGGCGGCTGAGGATGACCTCGACCCCCGGCGCCCCCTCCTCCGGGTGTATATCCACCGGCATGCCGCGACCGTCATCCCGCACCTCCAGCGAACCATCCGCGAACAGCGTTACCGCGATCTGCCGGGCATGCCCGGCAATCGCCTCGTCGACGCTGTTGTCGATCACCTCCTGGGCAAGGTGATTCGGGCGGGTGGTATCCGTATACATGCCCGGGCGCTTGCGCACCGGATCCAGTCCCGTCAGCACCTCGATTGATGCGGAGTCGTAATTGCTCGCCATCGGTTATCGCGTCCATCCCTGCCATTGGAACAGGTGATCCCAGCAACGAAGGCAACCCTCCGCCGGGGAAGCAAGGCAGCATACTACTAGCCTTTCGAGAAGGTTTGCCATGTCCCGATGCGCCCCCCTCCCGACACGCATTGACTGCGGCTTCGCCGCACGCGCCATCGTGGCGGCAGCACTGGCCCCGGACCTGGTGAATTGACCACACGGCCACCCTGCGGTACCGTTCGATGCCCATCCGGGAGGCAACCGAGCATGGCGGAGCAGTCCCAGCAGGAAACGGAGGCACCGCATTTCGAGCAGGCGCTCAGGGAACTCGAGGGCCTGGTCGAGAGAATGGAACAGGGTGACCTGACCCTGGAGGAATCGCTTCGCTGTTTCGAGCGTGGTATCGAACTGACACGGCTGTGTCAGCAGGCGCTGCGCGATGCCGAACAGAAGGTGGAGATTCTCACCAGAGACAGCAACGACAACCCCGGTGTCCAGCAATTTGAGCCAGAAAAAACGGACGATTGAGGCGTTCCGGAAGCGGCTTCCGCCCTACCAGGTACAGGTGGAGGCTGCCTTGGCGCGGGTACTCCCCAGGGAACGGATACCACCGGCCCGGCTGCACGAGGCGATGTGCTACGCCGCGCTTGGGGGCGGGAAACGGCTGCGCCCGGCGCTTGTGTACGCCACCGGTGAAGCCCTGGGTGTCGACGTCCAGCTGATCGACGGCCCTGCCTGCGCGGTGGAACTGATCCACGCGTATTCCCTCGTTCACGATGACCTCCCGGCGATGGACGACGACGACCTGCGCCGGGGCAAACCGACGTGCCACAAGGCCTTCGACGAGGCGACCGCAATCCTGGCCGGGGATGCATTGCAGGCGCTGGCGTTCTCCTGCCTGGCGGAGAAGCCGGCGGCAGGCGCGGATGCATCGACCCGTCTCACCATGGTCCGCCACCTGGCCCGCGCCGCAGGATCCAGGGGCATGGTGGGTGGCCAGATGATGGACCTGGAGGCCGAGGGACAGGAGCTGGACTTCGCCCAGCTGGAGAACCTGCACATACACAAGACGGGAGCCCTGATCCGGGTCAGCGTCCTGCTGGGGGCTCTGTGCGGGGCGCAGGAGGATGACACCGTGGTCCAGCGGCTGGATCACTACGCCAAGTGCGTAGGCCTCGCCTTCCAGATCCAGGATGACGTCCTCGACGTGGAAGGCAGCACCGAGGAGCTGGGCAAGAACTCCGGTGCGGACCAGCGGCTGCGCAAGGCGACCTATCCGTCCCTCCTGGGGCTGGCGGAAGCCAAGCAGCATGCCAGTGTACTGGTGGAAGAAGCCGTGGAAGCCCTGGCGGACCTGGATGCACGAGCCGACATCCTGCGGGGCATCGCCCACTACATCGTGGATCGGCGCAGCTGACGACCCTGCCCGCAAGGCACCATTCCGCCGGCGGGCCACCACCCGGCCCGTGCGATGACCGACCGCGGAAAGGCGTTCAGCGGCTCTCGCCGGCGCCGGAGGACAGGCGCGATCGCACCGTCCCCACCAGTTCCACAAGCCGCGGACCGATCTCGGCATGGATACGATCCGTGGGCAGGCGGAAGGAGGGCCCCCCGCAGTTGAAGGCGACGACATCCGAGCCATCGTCGAGGATCAGCGGCACCCCGACCGCATTGACCTCCTCCTCCCATTCACCGGTAGAGGTGCAGTAGCCCAGTTCCCGATACTGATCGACCGCCCGCTCGACTCCCGCGCGGATATCCTGCCAGGCCCGACCGGAACGGCGTTGCAGATGCTTCATCACGTGGGCCCGCTCGTCGTCCGGCAGGGCGGCGAGACAGGCGCGACCGATGCCGGTGGTGGCAATCGGCACCCGCGATCCCACCTGCAGCCGCAGCGTCAGGGCATGTCCCCCCTGACAGTGCTCGAGGTAGACAATGCTCAGGCGATCACGACTGCCCAGGGAAACGGAAGCCCCCGTGAAATCGGCGAGCTCCTGCATCAGCGGCCGGGCAGCCTGGCGCAGTCCCATGCTGGCGAGACTGGAATAGCCCAGCGCCAGCACCCCGGTACCGAGCTGATAGCGTTCCAGCCGCTCGGAATACTGCAGGTAACCGAGCCGCGTCAGGGTATAGGTCAGGCGTGAAACCGTGGGCTTGGGAATTCCGGTCCGCGCCGCAATCTCCTGGTTGCTGAGCATTCCGTCTTCCGGGGTGAAGGCACGCAGGATCTCCAGCCCGCGGGCAAGCGCCATGACGAAACCGCGATCATTCTTCGCATCCTGAACCCCGGAAGAGAAGTCCGCCATGGTCAACGGCTTTTTTCGCATTGCACCTGCGATTCGCATCATTCCGGATCGGCGCCGGCAGCACCCGGAAAACCCGGGGCATGGCACCACCCGTGTGTGGTCGGCCAGACGATGCCGCCTGCTGCTGGTCGGCAGTCGTTGGAACGCTACTCGTATCGATCTTTCGGGACATGTTGCCACGTCCTGGCGCCTTCGTGCGGCTTGCCGGCAACACGGTCGAGCGCAGGCGTGGCAGCATGTCCTGAACAGTCAGTACCCGGCCGGTTCACCCGGCTCTGCAATGGAACCACCCGGTGCGGCGGGCAGCTCCATGACGGTCCTGCCTCTTCCCGGACGCCGCACACCGGAGCGCGCGGCCGCCGGCGCCGTCAGTATACCCGACCCCGCCACATTCCGTTGCCTCCAGGAGACAACCGGCCGCGGCATCCTCACGCTCCGGGCCGGGTTCGCTCCCTCGGCGGCATGGCCACAAGCAGGGAGCACTGCAGTTCGTCGAGCAGGGACACGCCCAGGCTGGTATGCCACCAGCGCGCGAGCCGCCCGCGATGTCGATGGCCCACCACCACCAGATCCACCCCCAGTTCGTCCGCCAGCCGGCTTATCTCGAGCACCGGTTCGCCGGTACGGCGATGGCCGTCCACCGCAAGGCCGCGTCGACGGAGCTGCTCCACACCTTCCGCCAGAACGGCATCCACCCGGGCGAGTTCGTCGTCGATGAAGTCGTCCGGATAGCCGGCCTCGACGAAACCGTAGGCCGTCGGCAGGTGCACGACGGCGAGCAGTTCCACCCCGGCCCCATTCTGGGCGGCCACCAGCGCTCCCTGCTCAAGCGCTTCCCTGCCGGACTCGGAGCCGTCATAGGCCATGAGAATGCGGCTGTAGGTACGGTCCATCTCTCGCTCCGTTTCGCGCGGCACGCCAGCGTGCCGCCTCCATCACTGGTGTACAGTTCAGGCCGGTGCAATGCAAGCGTCCCCACTCCGGTTGGTGATATGCTGGCAGGGTACGCCCTGCGCCGGCCGCCGCGGGCGCATGGTGCCGGGGCGGAGCGCAGGGCGATCGGCCAGGGATGCGAACGGACCGGCCAGGAACGCCAGCTACAAGGAGGCCTCCCCCGGATGACGGGCAATGTCGTCACGCCTTTCCGTGAAGGCGACCATGATCACGACCTCTGCATCGACGAGGCCCTGAAGCTGGCCGAGCGCAACTGCGCCCGCAAGGGCGTGCGCCTCACTCCAATCCGAGCGCGGGTGCTGGAGCTGATCTGGCGACAGCATACGCCGGTGAAAGCCTACGATCTCCTCGACCAGTTCCGGCACGAGCATCGCAGCGCGGCTCCGCCGACCATATACCGCGCCCTGGATTTCCTCCTGACGGAAGGCCTCATCCATCGCATCGAGTCGCTGAACGCGTATGTAGGCTGTGGAGATCCCTCCCACCCGCACCTGGGACAGTTCCTGATCTGCCAACGCTGTAATGCCGTGGCCGAGCTCAGCGACCCGGACGTCTCGAACCTGGTGCGGCGCAAGGCGGAGCAACTCGGCTTTCGTGTAAACTGGCAGACCATCGAGGTCAACGGCATATGCCCTGACTGCCGGTCGCGGGACGATGATCGCTGAACCACGTTGCGGTTGCTCCCGGCCTGCATTCAGCCTATCGTCTGTTGCTGCCCGGCCGGCCGTTTGCCGTCGCACGCCCTGCGGAATGCCGTCCGGCACCGGCACCTGCAGCCGGTATGCCGATGCATCCGCGGTGGCTTTCAGTCAACCATGGACAAGGGCCCACTACGATGGAGTATCGCCACGCAGGACCGATGCGGTCCTTCCTGCTGACCGCATGCCTCGGCCTGCTCGCTTTTCCGATCCACGGCGAGCAGACACGCGACCTCTCTGAGATCTACGAGCTGGCCCTGGCGCGGGACCCGATCCTGCAGGCTGCGGCCAACCGCCTGCGCGCAAGCGAGGAACTGATACCCCAGGCGCGGGCGCTGTTCCTCCCGGAGCTCAGCCTCGAGGCCGACGCCAACCGGAACTGGGAAACCATCGACGGGACACCGGCATTCGGCGACGTCGACGCCCCCGGAGCGTCCGATGAACAAAGCCTGAGCTACAACAGCTGGACCGCGGGACTGGCCCTGACCCAGCCCCTGTTCCGCATGGAGAGTTTCGCCCTGCGTGACCAGGCGAACATCGTCCTGGACCAGTCGGCACTGCAGTACGCACAGGCACAGCAGGACCTGCTGTTGCGCGTCAGTGAAGCCTATTTCGATGTGCTGCTGGCACAGGACCAGGTCTCCACGCTGGAAGCCGAGCAGCGCGCCATCGACACGGAGCTGCGGCGGGCGCAGCGGGCCCTGGACGTAGGCACGGGCACCGTTACCGACGTCAACGAGGCCCAGGCCCGCTTCGACCTGGTCGAGGCGCAGATCCTGCGGGCACGAAACAATCGCACGATCGCCGGGGAGAACCTGCGGCGGCTGATCGACGAGCAACCCGGTACCCTCGCGGGCCTCCGTGATGAATTCGTCGCCGAGCCGCCCATGCCCACGGACCCGGGCGCCTGGGCGGAACGGGCGGAGCGCCACAACATCAACGTGCGCCTGGCGGAGCGGGAGTTCGAGCGGGCGCGGGAGGAGATCCGCGTGCAGCGTGCCGGTCATTATCCGCGGGTGGATCTGGTGGCCCGTCACGGTCGCAGCTACCAGAGCGATTCGCCACAGTTCGACGGCAGTGTCGACAGCGAAACCACCAGTGTCGGTATCCGCCTGCAGATGCCCCTGTTCGCCGGCGGCTCGACGAGTTCCCAGGTGCGCCAGGCGCAGGCGGAACGCGATGCCTTTTTTGATGACACGGTGGATGCGCGGCGGCAGGCCGCCCTGCAGGCCGAGTCCGCCTACCTGAATCTTACGGCCAACCAGCAGCAGATCCGCGCCCTGGAGCAGGCCCTGCGTTCCATCCGCAGTACGGAAGAGTCCACCCGTCGGGGTGTGGAGGTCGGCCTGCGTACCACCCTGGACCTGCTCAACGTGCAGCGAGACCGCTTCGAGACCGAACGCGAACTCGCCGAGGCAAGGTACGAGTACCTGCTCAACTACCTGCGGCTGCAGGTGGCAGTGGGCAGCGGCATAGATGGCTCCAGTATCGACGATGTCAATTTCTTCCTCTCCGGGAACGACGGCTGACCCGGCGGGGAATCCGCGCGGCGGCGCCTTCCCGTTCCTGCTGGTGCCTTTGCTGGCGGCGGCAGGCGTACTGTACGGATGTGCCCTGCCCGGAGGCGCCGGCGATGCCCGCAGCGTGTTCGGCGAGGAGCCCCGGAGCGTCGAGTTGACCGACGTGCCCTATCATCCCCAGGAAGCACTGCAGTGCGGGCCCGCGGCCCTGGCCGAGGTCCTGCAGTACACCGGCGTTGATACCAGCCCGGCGGAGCTGCGGGGCGGGCTGTTCATCCCGGCCCGGGAAGGTACCCTGCAGCTGGAGATGCTGGCCCAGAGCCGTCGGCACGACCGTGTCCCCTACCCACTGACCGGCCACGCCGAGGAACTCATCCGGGAACTGCATGCGGGCAATCCGGTGCTGGTCTTCCAGAACCTCGGGCTGCGTATTCGCCCGGTATGGCACTACGCCGTACTGATCGGCTACGATGCCGACGCGGAGAATCTCATCCTGCGCTCCGGTGCGGACAAGCGCCGTCAGCGGTCGCTTGGCTTCTTTCTTCGCACCTGGGATCGCGCGGATCGCTGGGCAGTCGTGGTCACTGCCCCGGACCGGCTGCCCGCAACAGCGAAGCCGCAGCCCTGGCTGCAGGCTGCCGTGGCCCTGGAAGAAACCGGCCGGGAAGCGGCGGCGGAAACTGCCTATCGGACCGGAGCCGGGCATTGGCCGCAAGAGGCAGGTTTTCATCTGGGCCTGATCAACCTGCACTACCGGGCAGGCGCCCTGGATGCGGCGGAAGCCGCCGCCCGGCACGGGATCCGGAACGCGGGCTCGGACCGTGGGGTCCTCTTCAACAACCTTGCCATCATCCTGGCCGATCAGGCTCGCTGGGATGAGGCCGAGCGGGCCGCGGCAGCGGCGGTGCGGGAGGGCGGCGGTTTCATCGAGGAGTTCAAGGCGACTCGCGCCAGGGTTGCCTGCCGCGACGAGCCGGGTTGTCCGATCGCACGACCATCCGCCGATGACTGAGCACGTACTACGGGAGCATGAATCATGGACCAGGAAACCCGCACCGAACTGGAAGCCGCGGCATTTCGCCAGCTGGTTGCGCACCTGCGCGAGCACAAGGAGGTGCAGAACATCGATCTCATGAACCTCGCCGGGTTCTGCCGCAACTGCCTGTCCAAGTGGTACAAGGCCGCCGCGGAGGAACAAGGCATCGACATGGACTACGAGGCCGCCCGGGAGGAGATCTACGGAATGCCCTACAGCGAGTGGAAGGAGAAGTACCAGAAATAGGTCAATCTCCCGCCGGTTGCTGACCCGGCCGTTGCGACCGGCCAGCGCATTCGTATCGCGACACCACGGAACCTCGGGACTTTGCTGAAGGGCTGGTATGGAAATCCTCGATCCCGCCGCTGTCGCCACCTTCATGATGGAGCATCCCGGATGGGTGGCGGCCATTGTGTTTGCCGTGGTGTTCCTGGAAGCCCTGGTGGCCGTCGGCTACGTCATTCCGGCCGCGACCGTGCTCTTCTCCGCTGGGGCCCTGGCGGCGGCGGGAACGGTTTCGCCACTGGCGGCGGTTGCCGGGGCGGCCCTGGGTTCCATGGCCGGAAGCTGGGCAAGCTTCTGCTTCGGCGCCCGGTTCTCCACCCGCATGCATCGCCTCTGGCCGTTCTCCCGCCATCCCTCCCTGCTGGAACGCAACCGGGAGTTCGTCCGCCGCCATGGCGGCAAGAGCATCGTCCTCGGACGCTTTACCAAACCCCTGCGGCCCACGGTTCCGGCCATGGCCGGCATGCTCGGCATGCCCGGGCGGCGCTTCGCCCTGTTCAATGCCAGTGGAGCCCTCCTCTGGGGCACGACCTACCTGGGGGCCGGACTGGCCCTGGGGCTGAGTGCGGATTTCAGTCCGGCACAGGCGATCCAGCTCTCGGCCCTCCTGCTGGCCGCGACCCTGTTGCTCGCGGTGGCGCTGGCATTCCGCCAGAAACGCCAGTCGGCACGATTGCAGGAACGGGAGTCCTCCACTGGCTGACACGCCCCGGAGCGCGGCTTCAGCGCTCCGCTTCCGTTGCCATCGCCGGACTCCACAAGCCGGCGAAGGCATCGCCCTCCCCGGTAACCGGGTCCGGCATGTCCGCACTGGCGCTGCCGCGCAGGTGCCGGAAATCGAACTGCTCCGGGTCGGCCAGGTGCGACGGACGCACGTTGCGCATGCTGCGCAGGATCATGTTCAGGCGCTTCGGATCCTCCCGGTCCCAGGCCTGCACCATGCGCTTGATCTCGGCACGCTTGAGGTTCTCCTGGGATCCGCAGAGATTGCAGGGGATGATCGGAAATTCCCGCAGTTCCGCGTAGCGCTCCAGATAGCGTTCCGGAACGTAGGCCAGCGGGCGAACCACCACGTGCCTGCCATCCCTGCTGCGCAGCTTCGGTGGCATGGTCGCTAGCCTGGCGCCGTAGAACATGTTGAGGAACAGGGTCTCGATCAGGTCGTCCCGGTGGTGCCCCAGGGCGATCTTTGTCACCCCCATTTCCGTCGCTGCGCTGTACAGAGCGCCGCGGCGCAGGCGGGAACACAGGGAGCACATGGTCTTGCCCTCCGGCAACACCCGCTTGACCACGCTATACGTGTCCTGCTCCAGAATGCGGTAGGCCACCCCCAGAGACTCCAGGTAGTCCGGCAACACGTGCTCGGGCCACCCCGGCTGCTTCTGGTCCAGATTAACCGCGACCAGTTCGAACCGCACCGGGGCCCGCAACTGCAACAGCCGCAGTACCTCCAGCAGGCCGTAGGAGTCCTTGCCGCCGGAAAGGCAGACCATGATGCGGTCGCCATCCTCGATCATGCGGTAGTCGCGAATGGCGTTGCCGGCCAGGTAGGTCAGGCGCTTCTCAAGGGTCTTGCGGTTCATGGACGGGAATCGCTGCGGCTTGTCGGCCCGCCGTTATACCATTGCCGCGAGCCCGATCGAAAGCCCGGCCTCGTGCCGCGGCCGTCCCGTCCCCTTTCTCAGGGAGTGAAGGTCAGCTCCCGGGTCTCTCCCTGGAGCACCTGGAACGGTTCGGTGATCGTGGCGCGCAGGTCATCGCGCACGCCGGAATCGGCTTCATCCGGGTTGTCGTTCAGTGCGCGGCAGGTCCAGGCGAACCGCCAGTCACCCGGCGGCAGCGGTGGCGAGAGGAACCCGCCGTCGTTGCCGGCGGCAAAGGAGACCAGCGGCTCGTGTACGCCACTGCCACCGCGGATGTCGCGTACCTCGTCCGGCTCGGCTTCCGGCCGGAATACGTACACGGCCAGGTCGTCCATGCCCGGGGAATTGTCGCAGGTATTGGGCAGGGTCCCCTGGACGCGACCCGCCCGGTCGCCGTCGGTGCGCACCGCATAGCCTGCCGGACGGAAACTGAAAAACGGCTGTTCCTCGTCCTCGAAAGCCACCGCGGACTGGGTGTGAACCACCAGGGTGATCGTTCGGCTACTGTTCCGGCTGGTGGAGAAGTCGACGTCGAAGTCCGCCCGATCCAGGGGAATGGCCAGGGGGAAGGTACCGCCGCCCAGGCCGTCCTCGACCCGTGACCAGCCCGTGTCGAATTCGTCACCCCGGAGCCGCAGACGGATACGCTCATACCTCCCGGCGGGCACCGTCACCCCGTCCAGCAGCACCGCACCGTCCCCGGCCGCGAACAGGGACACGCTGCGTTCGGCGAACTCGAACTCCGAGGAACCGCCTTCCGAGCGATAGAGTCGGACACCGAATGCCACCAGGTCGACGTCATTGAACCCGCCCCCCGGCGAGCCCAGCACCCGCAGCGAGAGCGTGCTGTCGCCGTTTCCGCCGTCATTGTCGTCGTCATCCCGCGCGGAATCGGGCAGGTAGAGCTGGCAGCCCGCGAGAAGCAGCACCGCCGCGCCCACCAGACCACGACATGGTGTCGGGTATTTCCTCACCGCTGGCGGGTTCCTCCGGTCCTTCACGCGAGTTCCGTTGTCCGCGATAACGGCTGCCTCCTGGAAACACCCTGCCGGATGGTTGCCGAGGCGATTGGCGGCGGCCCGGGTGTTGCGCGCCATGGTCGCCACGGCTGCAGCCATCTCCGTCAGCATTGCCGCATCATGGTCTCATTGCGCCGCGTCCCGCAGAGCCTGGTCAATATCCCAGAGTATGTCGTCCAGGGTCTCCAGGCCAATGGACAGGCGGATCATTTCGGGTCCGACACCGGCGGCGGCCAGCTGTTCCTCGTTCAACTGCCGGTGGGTGGTGGACGCCGGGTGGATCACAAGGGTGCGGGCATCCCCCACGTTGGCCAGATGACTGAGGAACTGACACTGCTCGATGAAACGCACGCCCGCCGCGTGTCCTCCCCGAATCCCGAAGGTCAGGACCGCACCGGCGCCTCCGGGCAGATAGCGGCGGGCCAGCTCATGGTAGGGACTGGAGGGCAGGCCGGCATACTCCACCCAGTCCACCAGCGGATGGGCTTCCAGGTGCCTGGCCACGGCCAGTGTGTTCTCGCAGTGGCGGTCCATCCGCACCGGTAGGGTTTCGACTCCCTGGAGCAGCAGGAAGGCGCTCAGCGGGGACAGGGTCGCACCGAGGGTACGCAGGGTCTCCACCCGCGCCTTGGTAATGAAGGCGAAGTCGCCGAACGTTTCGTAGAACCGCACCCCGTGGTAGCCGGCCGAGGGTTCCAGCATTTCCGGGAAGCGCCCGTTGTCCCAGGGAAACCGCCCGGACTCCACGATGGCCCCGCCCATGGTGGTACCGTGCCCGCCGAGGAACTTGGTTGCGGAATGGACCACGATGTCCGCCCCGTGCTCCATCGGCCGGCACAGGTACGGACTTGCCAGTGTGTTGTCCACCACCAGTGGCACGCCCGCCGACCGCGCCACGTCCGCCACGGCCCACAGATCCAGGATGTTGCCGGCGGGATTGCCGATGGTTTCCGCGTACAGGCAACGGGTCCGCGGACCGAGTGCGCGGGCGAAATTCTCCGGGTCGGATGGATCGACGAAGCGGACCTGGATACCCATCCGGCGGAAGGTGACATCAAACTGGCTCACTGTTCCGCCGTACAGGGTACGGGCGGCCACGATCTCATCCCCCTGCCCGCACAGGGTCAGCAGTGCCGTCATCTGCGCCGCCATCCCCGAGGACACCGCCAGCGCCGCCCGACCACCCTCCAGCGCCGCGAGCCGTTCCTCCAGCACCGCGTTGGTGGGGTTGGTCATGCGGCTGTAGATGTTGCCAAAGGTCTGCAGGTTGAACAGGCTGGCAGCGTGATCGGTACTGTCGAACACATAGGAGGTGGTCTGGTAGATCGGAACCGCCCGGCTGCCGGTGGCGGCGTCGGGTACCTGGCCCGCGTGCAGGCACAGGGTTTCAAATCCGAACGTGCGGTCTGCCATGTACGCGGGCCTCCGATAGCGGTTCAGCCGGACGGCGGGCGCGGGCGCCTGGCGGAGATCACCCCGGTGTTGACCCCCATCCAGTGCAGGCCGCCGAAGAGCCGCCCGTGTTCGATCTTGACGCAGCGGTCCATCACCACCTGCAAACCGGCTGCCCGCGCGCGGGCAGCCGCCTCCTCGTTGACGACACCAAGCTGCATCCAGACCGTCCGGGCGTTGATGGCAATGGCGCTGTCGACCACGGCCGGCACGTCCCCGGCGCGGCGAAACACGTCAACCAGGTCCACCTGCTCCGGCACATCCTCCAGACTGGGGTAGCAGGTCTCACCCAGGACTTCGCCGTAACCGGGGTTGACCGGAATGATCCGGTAGCCGTGGTCCTGCATGTACTTGGCGGCAAAATAGCTGGGCCGATACCAGTTGGCGGAAAGACCAACCACGGCAATGACCCGGCTGGAGGCAAGGATCCGGCGCAGGGTGGGAATGTCGCTGTCATCCATGGTCATTCAGTTTCCGAATCGGGGGGGACGCTTCTCGAAGAAGGCTGCCACCGCTTCCCGGTGCTCCGCCGAGCCCAGGCCGGCAATGAACGCCTGCTTCTCCGCCTCCATTGCCTGCCGCAGCCGATCCCGTTCGTGATCCGGGCGCAACAGCTTGCGTGTTGCCCGCACCGCCGCCGGCGGCAGGGCCGCCAGGCTGCGACCGCGCTCCCGCGCCAGCATATCCAGTTGGCCGTCTTCGCAGCATTCGGAAACCAGGCCGAGCTCCACCGCCCGGTCCCTGTCGAAGGGCTCGCCCAGAAGCAGGGCATGGGAGGCGCGCACCGCCCCGGCCAGGCACGGCAGCAGCATGGACGAGCCGAACTCCGGCACGAGCCCGAGGCGGGTGAAGGGCAACGCAAAGCGGGCGGTTTCACTTGCCAGAACCAGATCGCAGTGGGGTAGCAGGGTGGTGCCGATGCCCACGGCCGGACCACGGACTGCCGCCATCATGGGCTTCTCGAAGGCAAGCACCGTATCCATCAGATCCAGGACCGGCGGCTGCCGTCCCTCCGCCAGGTAGTCGCCCCAGGTGGCGAAATCCTCAAGGTCGTTACCCGCGGTGAAGGCGTCGCCCTCGCCGGCGAAAGCCAGTACCCGGACGTTGTCATCTCCGGCGGCCTGCAGCAGGGCGCTACGGATCTGCCGGTACATCGGCCCGGTAAGGGCGTTGCGTTTCTCCGGACGATTGAACCGTACCCACAGCACGCCTCCGTCGCGCTCCAGCAGCACCTTCTCCGGATCGGCGTCCCGGTTGCTCATTCGAACCGCTGCTTCTCGAGCCAGGGCATGATGCGCTCGAATGCCTCCTCGATCCGATCCATTGATGTGGAGTAGCTGATCCGGAAGGAGTTCAGGCAATGCTCCCCGAATGCATCCCCGGGCACCGTGCAGACGCCGGTCTCCCGCAGCATGCGCATGCACACCGCCGACGCATCCACCCGCGCCGGCAGCGACGGGAACATGTAGAACGCTCCCTGGGGCCAGTAGCCGGTAAGGTAGGGCGTGTCGCCCACCAGCTGGACCAGGCGGTCCCGGCGCGCGGCATACTCCTGCACCATGTCCGTGATGCAGTCCTGGGGCCCGTTCAGTGCGGCCACACCCGCCCACTGCGCCGGCGTGTTGGCCACGGTGGTGGTGAACATGTGATAGCGGCGGAGCTTGCGGATCGCGCCCTGGCTGGAGATGATCCAGCCGATGCGCAGACCGGCCATGCTGAAGGTCTTGGAGAAGCTCGACACTGCCATGACATTGTCCAGATCCGTGGCATGGCGGAGCACGCTCGCATACTCGATGTCGTCATCCAGCAGCAGGTGGTCATAGACCTCGTCACTGTAGACGTAGATGCCGCGATAGGCCGCTTCCTCGAGAATGGTCTGGATCGTCTCCGCCGGATAGACGGTTCCGGTGGGGTTGCTGGGAGAATTCAGCACGATGCCGTAGGTGCGCATGCTGATGCTGTCGATCACCTCCTGGGGATCGAGCTGATGGCCGTTCTCCGCCCGTGTCGGGATGTACTTCACCTCACCGCCGTTCATGCGGATCAGCGGGGCGTAGAGCAGGAAGGTCGGATCCGTGACCAGGAACTGCCGCCCCGGCGCCGACGTGGCAGTCAGCGCCAGATACATGGCTTCCGTCGCCCCGGTGGTCACCAGCACGTTTTCCGGGACCAGGGTCCTCCGGTAGCGCCGTGCGTAGTAGAGGGCGATGGACTCCCGCAGTTCCGGCAGGCCGGCATCCATGGTGTAGCCGGTCTGCCCCTGCTGCAGCGCCTCGATATGGGCGTCGATGATGTGCGGTGGCGTCGGGAAGTTCGGCTGGCCGATGGACAGGTGAATGACATCGTCCATCCGGGAAGCCACGTCCACCATCCGCCGGATACCGGAGACCGGTATGGCCCGCAGGTAGGGACTCCAGGTGGAATCTCGCGTATCATCAAGTTCCGTTAGATCGGTATCAACCGGATTGACTGCCATCGTCCGCTCCATCTGAGTTACGTCAGCCCATCCCCCGTTAGACCGCGGCCACGAAGGCGGCGGCCCGGCACCAACAAAAGGGACTATGGGCTTGGCCACAGCTCCGGGTCAAGCGTTGCGAACGGCCCGGTTGACGGCCATGGCAGCCGTGATTACCGTCCCTGCAACCGTACGCACTCCATCGAGGAACCGGGATGATCGAATCACCTTTACTGCAGCACCTCAGCGGCTACATCAACGGCGCCTGGGTTGACGCCGACAGCGGTCGTCGCATCGCCGTCACCAACCCGGCAACCGGGGACGTCCTGCAGGAGGTGCCGGACATGGGCGCAGCGGAAACCGAGCGCGCCATCTCCGCCGCACGCGCCACACTTGCGTCCCCTGCCAGCCTGGACCAGCGCCGGGAATGGCTGGAGGCCATCGCCGAAGCCCTGACCGGACACCGGGATGAGATCGGCCGCATTCTCACCCAGGAGCACGGCAAGCCGCTGGCCGAAGGCAAGGGCGAGGTGGATTATGCAGCGGGATTCTTCTCCTATTGCGCGAAGCATGTCCATGAACTGGCCCCGCGCCAACTGGAGGAGCGCCCGCGCAACTGTTCGTGGACGGTGCACTATCGCCCGGCGGGTGTGGTGGGTTTGATCACCCCCTGGAACTTCCCGGCCGGCATGATCGCCAAGAAGCTGTCCGCCGCCCTCGCCGCCGACTGCCCCTCGGTAATCAAGCCGTCGTCGAAGACCCCGCTCACCATGATCGCGCTGTTCAGCCTGCTCCACGACGTGGTCAAGCTGCCCCCCGGAAAGGTGAACCTGGTGATCGGCGGCGCCGGCCCCATCGGCGATACCCTGTGCGAGCACCCGGACGTACGGGTGGTGAGCTTCACGGGATCCACCGAGGTCGGCCGGGAGCTGATTCGCAAGTGCGCACCGCAGGTCAAGAAGCTCACCCTGGAACTGGGCGGCAACGCACCCTTCATCGTGTTCGACGACGCGGACCTGGACGCCGCCGCCGATAACCTCATGGCGAACAAGTTCCGGGGTGGTGGCCAGACCTGCGTGTGCGCCAACCGCGTCATGGTCCAGCGCGGCGTGGCTGCGGCGTTCGCCGAAAAGCTCCGCGAACGGGTCAGCCGCCTGCAGGTGGGCGACGGCCTGAAGGAAGGCGTGGATGTCGGGCCCCTCATCGACCGCAACGGCTTCGAGAAGGTGCGCCGGCACGTGGCCGACGCCCTGGACAAGGGCGCGGAGCTGGTGGTAGGCGAGCTGCCGGAACCGGCGGAACGGGACTGGGGCGGTTTTTTCCCACCCACGGTGCTGCGCGGAGCCACACCGGAGATGGCCTGCTGGCGGGAGGAGACGTTCGGCCCCCTGGTTCCGCTGGTGGAATTCGACAGCGAGGAAGAGGCCATCGAGCGCGCCAACGAAACCGAGTTCGGGCTGGCGAGCTACCTGTTCACCGGCGACGAGCAACGCGCCGAACGGGTCATCGCCCGGCTGGAGTTCGCCCATGTGGGCCACAATACCGGTACCGGCCCGGCGCCGGAGGCTCCCTTCGGTGGCATGAAGCAATCAGGATACGGACGCGAGGGCGGCCTTGAGGGGTTGTTCGAGTTCATCGAGCCACAGACCGTACCCCGGGGCGCCTGAACCAGGCGGCCGCCGGCTCCCTGCCGGCGGCCGCACCCAGCGACCCCTGCCGTCAGCGCCGCGGCAGGAGTGTATCCACGCACCGGCATCCGCATTGACCGTAGCCCTCCCCTGCCGTCGGGGCAACCGTATCCTGAACCAGCCTGTCACGAGGTTGCCCCCATCCCGATCCGGGCGGTGTCACCGGCAACCGGTGCCGCCAGGGCCGAGCCTGTTCAAGCTGGGCGGCAAGCCGCAGGAGGCGATCCTCGCAGCCGACTGGAGCCATGAACTGACTGCCCATGGGCAGTCCCTCCGGCGTCCAGTGGAGGGGCACGGACATGGCGGGAACACCGGTCAGGTTTGCCAGTTGCGTGAACGGCGTACGCTGCAGGCTGCGCAGGGCAAGCCGCTCCACGATGCCCGAGCGCAGCAGCAACCGTCCCGCATCCAGCCACAGCAACGGACGGATGGCGAGCCGTTGCAGCAGCGGGGTATCCAGCTCACCGATTAGCGCCGGCGGTTCCGCCGCCACCGGTGTCAGGTACAGGTCGTAGTGACGGAAGAAGGCGCCGAGCGCCCGGGAGAACTCGTTCCACCGGTCATGGGATGCCACATAGGTCCCGCTGTCGATGGCACGGCCCAGCATGGCAAGCACGCGGGTATCCGGTTCAAGGGCTGATGCCGGCCTGCCACGCACCGCAGCCGCAACCTGGCCGAAATAGAGGTGGAGGTAACAGTGTGCCAGGCCAAGGCCGTCCACCTCGGGCTCAGCCATCTCCACGGTGTGCCCCAGGTCCTCAAGCAGGGATGCCGTCCCCTCCACGGCCCGGATCGCCTCCGGGTGTACCGGTTGGCCGATGGGCGAACGGCAACTGTGGGCAATGCGCAGCCTGCCGGGCGGAATGCCGCATTCCTGCAGGTACGGGCGCGCCGGCGGAGCGATCCGGAACGGATCGCCGGGTTCATTCCCATGGAGCACGTCCAGCATCGCGGCGCTGTCCCGCACACTGCGGGAGATCACGTGATCACTGCCGGCGCCGTGCCAGAGTTCGTGGATGGCTGGCCCCGCCGACACCCGGCCCCGGGACGGGCGCAGGCCGAAAACGCCACAGTAGCCTGCGGGAATCCGGATCGAACCGCCTCCGTCATTGGCGCCGGCCACCGGCACGATCCCGGCAGCCACGGCTGCTGCAGCACCACCGCTGGACCCACCCGGCGTTCGTCGCGGATCCCAGGGATTGCGGCATGGACCGAAGAGCGCGCTCTCCGTGACGGCCTTGAGGCCCAGTTCGGAGAGATTGGTCTTTCCGAGCAGCACCAGTCCACTGTCCCGTGCCCGACGGACAAAGCCTGAGTCCCGGACCGGCACATCCCCGGAGAATGCCCGTGACCCACGGGTCGTGGGAACGCCCGCAACATCCTGGACAATATCCTTCACCAGGAACGGAACACCGGCCATGGGTCCACGGGCCGTGGCGGCTGTCCCGGGGATACGGCGGACGACCGCATTGAGACGCGGGTTCACCGCATCGAGGCGCTGCGTTGCGGCGGCCACCACCTCGGTGGTGGCGACGGCGCCGTCACGGACCAGGGCCGCCAGTTCGAGGGCATCACAACGGGCATACTCCCGCCAGCTCATGCTCATGCCTGGCGCCCCGGATACGGCGCACCAGGCGGCACGCTCCTGGTCGACCAGTACGGCCGGGGCAGCAACGTGCCTGCGTATGGATCGGTCCCGGGCATGGTGTCCTCCGGCCCCCTTCAGGTACATTGTGCCTGTCCCGTGTCGACCGGTGACAGCGAACAGTTTCCAGGGTAGATGCTTTGCTGCCTCCAGCCAGGAATCCGGCCGGCAGCCAGGAGCGGCAGCGATGAAGACACTGGTAATCGGCGCCAACGGCCGCATCGGCCGACAGTTCTGCACTCTGGCGGCAGCAGCCGGGCTCCCGGTATGCGCCATGCTACGGGATCCCGACCAGGCAAAGCACTTCGAAGCCGATGGCGTCGATACAGTCACCGGGGACCTGGAAGGCGGATTCGAGCATGCCTTCCAACGGTGCGAGCAGGTGGTTTTCACGGCCGGCTCGGGTCCCGACACCGGTGCCGACAAGACCCTGCTGGTGGACCTGCACGGCGCCATCCGGGCCATCGACCTGGCCCGGGATCAGGGGCTGGGCCGATTCGTCATGGTAAGCGCCCTGCGGGCTGACGAACCCCTGGCCGGTCCGGAGAATCTGCGACCCTACCTGGCGGCGAAACATGCCGCCGACAGCTATCTTCGCCATGCAGGGATCGAGTACGTCATCCTCAAGCCCGGGCGCCTCACCGACGAACCCGCCAGCGGCTGCATCGCCACGGACCCGGAAAGCGTCGGGCACCTCACCATTTCCCGGGGCAACGTGGCGCGCTCACTGCTGGCCGTCGCGCGCAACCGGGCCTTGCGCAACCGCGAATACCCGCTGCTTGATGGCGAACAGCCCATTGACACCGTGTTCGCCTGAACCGTACCCCGCCCGGACAATGGAATCACCGGGGACGAACAGGTAGATTAACCAGAGGTTGGGGAAGGATACCTCCGCATGCGGACCGGCTGGCCCGGTATCCTGTACGCCCCGACCCCACCCGGATGCAACCACCACAACTGGAGGCTAGCGATGCTGCAGCTGACCCGGAAAGCGCGATATCTTGCATACCCCCTGGTCCTGGCATTCCTCATGGTCGGCTTCGCGGCACAGACCGCCGCCGCCGGCGTCGTCGGCACCGACACGGTGCTCGCGGAACAGGCCGGCAGCGAGCATGCCGCAATCAGCAGCTTCATGAACCGGGAGGATGTACAGCAGCAGCTGGTTGACTACGGCGTTTCTCCGGAGGAGGCCCAGGAGCGCATCGCCAGCCTGACCCCCGAAGAGATGATGGACCTGGGCGAACGCATCGACTCCCTGCCCGCCGGGGCAAGCGGCACGGTCGTGCTGCTGCTCGTGCTGATCATCGTCATCCTGCTGGTCCGCTGAAGTGACCACCGGCCGCGCCGGTCCATCTTCGCGTTGAGCCCCTGCGGATGCCAGCCCGATGAGAATACGCCGAACGTTGCAGCGATCCGCCAGCCTGGCCATCGCTGTTGGCCTGCTGCTGGCAGGCTGCGCCGGCTCCCCGGGCCAATACCGCGCGCTGGTGGACTCGCAGCAGACGCAGCCCAGGGCAAGCGAAATCACGCAGGCCCCGTTCTTTCCCCAGGAAGCATACCAGTGCGGACCGGCCGCCCTGGCGACGCTCATGGTGCACATCGGCGAAGACACAAGCCCCGAGGAACTCTCTCCCCGCGTGTACCTGCCGGAACGCCGGGGCAGCCTGCAAGCGGAGCTGCTCGGCGCCAGCCGGCGGCAGGGCCTGGTCGCCTACGTTCACGAGCCATACCTGGCTGACCTGCTGGAGGAAGTCGGCGCCGGCAACCCGGTGCTGGTCCTGCAGAACCTGGGGCTGAACCGGATCCCGGTATGGCATTACGCCGTCCTCATCGGCTATGACCTGGACGCCGGCGAGATCATCCTCCGCTCCGGCACCGAGCGGCGGGAGGTGATGTCCCTGCGCCACTTCGAGCGCACCTGGCGTCTGGCCGAGCACTGGGCACTGACGGTGCATCACCCCGGTGACCTGCCGGCCACCGCCCGGCCGCAACGTTTCCTGGAGGCAGTGGCAGCGCTGGAGCGGCTCCCGGACCACGGCGCAGCCGGGGCCGGCTACAGCGCGGCGTTGAAGCGCTGGCCGGAGGCCGTTGCCGCGTGGATCGGCCTGGGGAACGTGCGCTACGCCGAAGGTCGCTACGCGGCCGCCGAGGAGGCGTACCGGGGCGCCGTGAACGCGGATGCCGGCCACCCGGCCGCGCACCACAACCTGGCATGGGCGCTGATCCGGCAGGACCGTCCGGAAGAGGCATTTGCCGCCGCCGAACGGGCGGCCCGGCTGGCGGCCCCGGAGCAGGAGCACTATTTCACCGCGCTGGAGGCACTGCGACAAACCGAACAGGAACGGTAGCCATGATGGATACCCCCGAAGGCCCACCCGGTACGACGAATCCCCGCCCATCCGCACGCGCGACCGGGAGCACCGGACACTGGATATGCCAGCTCAGCGAGGCCGGCCTGGCGCTCGCCGAATCGGCAACCGGATACCGCCCCGGCTTCCCGGCCACCAAGGTGCTGATGCACGCCGATGCCGCCCCGGAACGGGTCCGGGAACTGGCGCTGGACCTGCTGGTATTCCATCAGCTGCCCCCGATGAAACCCACGCGCCGTGCCCGGCTGCTGGAACAGCTATCCCGCGCGGAGTGCATCAGCTGCCGCTTCGTTGGCCACGAGGCACGCAACTGAGGCCACCGGATACCACGCGAGCAGGTTCGCGCCGGCATGCAGGCCCACGGTCCGGACCTGCAGGCCATCCGCGCCGAACCAAGGGAACTGCGACAGGCGCTCCGGGAAGCCGGTCGCGGCGGGTTCGACGAAGAGCACGTCCGGAAGGTGGCTGGCCGCATCGGCGATCTCGCTGCCGAAGGCGCATTCCTGCGCGCCAGGGCACGGGCCCACATGCGCAGTGTGCTGACCGAGGAGCAGCGGGTCAGGCTGGAGCGAATGCACCGGGATCATGGCGAGAGCAGGAATCCGGCCCCTGGCGGCAGCATCGCCACGGCGGCGGCCGCGGCTAGCGACGCCTACCGCCCGGAGGGGAACCCTCCTCCGGGCGAGATCGACTGAAACGTCCGGGCAGCCAACGACGGACGGTCCGACTCCGCCGACGGCCGTCATACCGCGGGCGCGTCAACTGTGACATGCTGTTGCGGCCGAAAAGCATCCAGGCCACCGGACCCCGACATGCGTTCGCAACTGCTGACCACCCTGCTGCTCGTCCTCGCCCTGCCCCTGTTCGCCAACGATGAACCTCCACGTCACACGGGCGAGATCGTCGTCGGCTATCACGACGCAGAGACCCGGTCGGCGGCGACCGGGCGCCATGCCGTACACGGCGCGCGGCTGGTGAAACGCCTGCCGGCGGCGGCGGCGGAACTGGTCCGCCCGGAACCGGAGGCGGGGTTCGAGGCCGTACTGCAGCGTTATCGGGACGACCCGGCGGTACGCTTCGCCGACCCGAACTACATCGTCGAAACCCAGGCGCCGTTGCCCACGGCCACCTACATCGACCACCAATGGTGGATCTGCGAGGAACAGGCGCCGGGGATGTGCCTGGAACCGGGCACGGACACCGGCGCCGCCTTCGCCTGGGAAGCCTGGCGGGGGCTGACCGGCAGCCAGACCCCGGGCAGTGCCGACGTGACCGTAGCCGTCATCGACACGGGGGTGCGCGCCCAGCATCCCGACCTGGCCCCCAACGTGCTGACGGAACACGGCTGCGAGATCCGCGGCACCACCATCCAGGACTTCGACCCCGCGGCGCCCTGCCCCCCGGACCGCCAGGATTTCTCCGACAGCAACGGCCACGGCACCCACATCGCCGGCATCATCGGCGCCGTCAGCGACCGCAGCGATGCCGCGGTGGCCGGACTCAACTGGCGGGTCGGGCTGCTGCCGCTCAAGGCGCTCGAGGATGTGGGCAGCGGCACGGTCGTCGATACCAGCAACGCCATCCTCTACGCCATGGAGCGCGGCGGGCCGCTGATCATCAACGCCAGCTACGGCTACCGCGCATCGGAACCCCACGGCTACGAGCTCGATGTCCTCAGGGAGGCGGACAAGCGCAACGTGCTGGTCATTGCCGCCGCCGGCAATGACGGCCGCAACAATGACGCGGAGAATCGCAGGTTCTTCCCTGCCAGCCATCGTCTGAGGAACGTGATCGGCGTTGCCGCCTCGGTACGGGACGGAGGTCGGGCCGGCTACAGCCGGTTCGGGGGCAACACGGTGCTGCTGGCGGCACCGGGTGGCGAGTCCGACAACGACCCCACCGCGGCCTCCATGGACGCGATCTGGAGCACATACGTCACGGAAGACGGCGACACCGGAGAACTGGTGGACGCGGTGGCGGGACTCTCCGGAACCTCGATGGCGGCA
>SLLM01000223.1 GCA_007134055.1 Ectothiorhodospiraceae bacterium
ATCAGGCTCCACATATAAGTCGAAGAAGACATAGCCGTCCACGGCGGCCTCCATCTCGGCCTGCGTGGGCAGGGGCGGCAGGGAGCCGGCGTCCTCCAGCGTGCGATAAGCGTCGCGGCGCGCCTCTTCCGTATCGAGCCGATGCACCGGGATGCCGCCCACCTCCCCGTTCACCACATTGGCGCGCAGCGCATCACGGATGGCGTTGCGCCCTGGCCGCGGCGGAACAACCCCGGCGTCTGAAAGCGCTGCATAAGCGTCGAGCCGATCCATGTCCGCACCCGGTATGCGGATGCGTGCAATGTTGGCGTCTTCCGGCAGGGTCTCGGCAAACTCGCCGCGCGTTGCCAGGAGCTGGTTGAGAACCCTTCGGGCTTCGGTGCTGATGTCGCCCGACAGGTTTTCGATGGCCGCGACGCGGATCGCTGTGTCGGTCTCGAAGCGGGCGATCAACAGGCTGAGAAGCCGCTCCATTCGCTCGGCGAGGGCCGGGTCGTCCTCGGCCTCCAGCGCGGTTCGCAGCGCCGGGATCTGGTCGGGATCGGGGCTGCGGGTCGCCGATTCGAGGGCGGAGCGGCGGCGTTCCGGGTCGGGATCGATCAACTCGAACTGCACCAGCGCCGCACCGATCTCTCGTCGCACCCCGGCATTGGGCCGGATCTGGCTGACCTCGCGGCTGCCGACCTGCCCGGCTTCGGTGCCGCGATCGATGTCCAGCAAGGTCAGGCCGCCGTCATCCCCCACGCGCGCATAGAAGAACAGCTCGTCTTCTGGGCGTTCATACACCTCGCGCTCTGACCAGGCGCGCAGGAAGTTCAGCGTTCCGGGGGCCTCCGCCTCCAGCAGCGCATCCAGAACTTGGGACACTGTCCCGCGCGAGGGGCTGGCGACCGGTTCCTGCACCGTTTGCAGCACATCCTGAAGCGGGGTGTCGGTTTGGGCCGAGGCCGGTTCTGGGCGCAGCCAGGCCGATGCAACCAGGCACACGACCAGGGGCACGATGCGGATCAATCGCAGCATGGAGGGGGCTTTCATCGTCAGGCAGGGACGGGATGCGGGGGACATTCCCCCGCATCCGCTTTGCGCTCAGTAGTTGGAGGTCATCTGAACGCAGGTCTCGGTCGCGGTGTCGTACATGCCACAGCCCAGTTCCTGCCAGTCGCTGGTCAAATTGGCGCTTTCGGGCAGGAAGGGCGACCAGGCCTCGCCCGGAACCTCTTCGGTCTGGCTGATGATGTCGAACTGGCCATCGGCGCGGATCTCGCCAATCAGCACCGGCTTGGAAAGGTGATGATTGGGGTTCATCACCGCCATGCCGCCGGTGAGGTTGGGAAACTCCTGCCCCCACATGGCCTCGCGCACCGCATCGACATCGGTTGTGCCGGCTTCCTCGACCGCGTTCACCCACATGTTGAAGCCGATGTAATGCGCTTCCATCGGGTCATTGGTCACGCGGTTTTCGTCATCGATGAAATCGTGCCAGGCCGCAATGAACTCCTCGTTCTCGGGCGTATCCGCAGACATGAAGTAGTTCCATGCCGCCAGATGGCCCTCCAGTCGCGAGGTATCCAGGCCCGAGAGCTCTTCCTCACCCACCGAAAAGGCCACGACCGGAAGGTCGAAGGAGTCGATGCCCTGGGCGGCCAGTTCGGTGTAGAAGCCGACATTGGCATCGCCATTGATGGTCGAGATCACGCCGACCTGCTTGCCGCCCGCGCCCAGTGCCATGACATCCGACACGATGGTCGACCAGTCGGAATGGCCGAAGGGGGTATAGTTGACGAAGATGTCCTCCTCGGCGACGCCCTTGTCGAGCAGGTAGGACTCGAGGATCGCATTCGTCGTGCGCGGATAGACATAATCGGTACCCAGCAGGGCGAAGGAATCGACGCCCAGTTCCTCAAGGAAGTAGTCCACCGCCGGAATGGCCTGCGTGTTGGGCGCAGCACCCGTATAGAACACATTGCGCGAGCTTTCCTGCCCCTCATACTGGACCGGGTAGAACATCAGCCCGTTTAGCTCCTCGAGCACAGGCAGGAGCGCCTTTCGTGCCACCGAAGTCCAGGCGCCGAAGATCACATCGACCTCATTCTCGGTCAGAAGCTGGCGGGTCAGTTCGGAGAAAAGCGGCCAGTCCGAGGCCGGATCGACAACCACGGCTTCCAGCTCGCAGCCCAGAAGGCCACCGTTTTCATTCTGTTGCTCGACCAGCATCAGCATGACATCACGCAGTGTGGTCTCTGAAATCGCCATGCTTCCTGAAAGCGAGTGCAATACGCCCACCTGAATCGGGCAATCGGCAAGGGCGGGTCCGGCGGCCAGCAGGGCCGTTGCTGTGGCCGAGGCCAGCAGGGTTTTCTTGGTCATGAGTGGCATGCTCCTGTGATGTGGTCTGCATGCAGCTGGCGAGAAAGGGTTGCCTGTGAGCTTTCGGGGCCCATATCCGCCGGAGCAGCAGTTCTCTGTTGCGCATGTCCGGCGGTCAGTATCTGGCAGGAACGGGTCGCCGGGCATGCTTCTGATCGTGGTATCAGTGCGCCATTTCTTGCTTGCCGGCCTGCACAACGCAAATTCGTGTGAGTTCCGGGGAGGCGTTTTGCCGCGTTCAAGCGCAATCGGTTATATTTTGGGCGCTTTCGAGGAGTAATGCACAAGGCTTACGCTGCGGCGCAGCGTCAGTCCGTCCTGTTCATCATGTGTGCAGGCTGCGGGGGACGCCTAGATGTCTCTGGGCATGCACTGCTTGCGGGAGATCGGGGCTCGGCGCGGGCTCTGCTTCGGACGAGGTGGCGGGGACGAGGATAATCTGCTTCACGGCACGGGGACGAACGCGACCGCCCCGTATCCGCCGGATGCCTGCATTTTGGGCAGCGGGCCAGCGTATGTGCATTTTTTCAGCACCAACCCGTCCTGGCGTTGTTGGATGGGGCACTTTTAGCTCGCTCTCGTGCTCGTCTCACCTAGCGTCCGGGGCATCGCATCCATTCAGACTGTTCCCTGCCGCCCATGAAGATCCTCGCTCCAATCCCGCAAGCTGCGCAGCGCAGCCACGGCCGCACCATCCTGCGGATGGGCGCGGGCAACCGGGTCAGCGCGCTACACCAGTCGGGTTGTGCCAAGCTGTTTTTGCTGAAGGGGCATGCCGGCGCGCGCGAGGCGGTGTTCGTCAACACCGCCGGCGGGCTGACCGGTGGCGACACCTTGCATGCCCAGGTCGTGCTTGGCCCCGGCGCGGCGCTGGCCTGCACCACCCAGGCCGCCGAGCGCATCTATCGCAGCGCGGGCGGCGTGGCGCGGGTGAGCACGGAACTTGAACTTGGCAGTGGCGCCGCGCTCGCCTGGTTGCCGCAGGAGACGATCCTGTTCGATTCGAGCGCGCTGGAGCGGCGCGTAGGCGTCGAGATGGCCGTGGATGCCGAGTTTGTGCTGGTGGAAATGCTCACGCTGGGCCGCTCCGCGATGGGCGAGCACGCGATCAGCGCCGCGCTGGGCGATGGCCGCAGCATCCGCCGGGGCGGGCGCCTGATCACCCATGATGTGCAGCGGCTCGCCCTGCCCCTTCCGGCCGACCCGGCGCTGCTTGGCGAAGCCACGGCGCTTGCCACGCTGATCGTCGTGGCGCCGGACGCCGAGGACCGCGCCGCGCCGCTGCGCGCGGCGCTCGCGGCTGAAGGGGTCGAGGCCGCGCTGTCGGCCTGGGACGGGCGGCTGATGGCGCGCCTCATCGCGCCCGCGCCGCACCTGCTGCGGCGCGTGCTGGTGCGCGGCCTGCATGCGATCAGCCGCGCGCCCTTGCCCCGCGCCTGGGCCATTCAGCAGGAAGCCACGCCATGAATCTGTCGCCACGTGAAAAGGACAAGCTGCTGGTCAGCCTCGCCGCCATGGTCGCGCGCGGGCGGCTGGCGCGCGGGGTCCGGCTCAACCACCCCGAGGCCATCGCGCTGATCACCGATTTCGTCATCGAGGGCGCGCGTGACGGCCGCAGCGTTGCCGATCTGATGCAGGCGGCGGGCGAGGTCATCACGCGCGAGCAATGCATGGACGGCATCGCCGAGATCGTCACCGACGTGCAGGTCGAGGCCACCTTTCCCGACGGCACCAAGCTTGTCACCGTTCACGACCCGATCCGATGAAGGAGCGTTTCATGCGCCAGATTCCGCTTGCCTTGCTGCTCATGCTGCCAGCCGCCGCATGGGCGCACCCGCATCCGCACGCCCATGTTCACGGCACGGGTTTCGTGGACGGCCTTCTGCATCCGCTCTCCGGCGCCGATCACCTTGCCGCAATGGTCGCGGTGGGGCTTTGGGCGGCGCTTGCGGGCCGGCGGGCGCTCTGGGCCTATCCGCTGGCCTTCGTGGCGGCGATGGCGCTCGTCGGCGTCGCCGGGGCGGGACAGGCGCCGCTTCCCGGCGTCGAGCCAATGATCCTCGCCTCGGTGATCGTGGTGGGGGCGGCGGCGGCGCTGGCGCTGCGGCTGCCAATGGTGGCCGCGCTTGCGGCGCTGGCGCTGTTCGGGGCCGCGCATGGCTATGCGCATGCGGTCGAGGGGCCGGCGTTGGCGGGCTATCCGGCGGGCTTTGTTCTTGCCACGCTGGGGCTGCACGCGGCCGGCCTCGCAATCGGGCTCGCGGCCATGCGCGCGCAGCGCCCGGTGATCACACGCAGCGCAGCCGCCGTCACCGCGATTGCCGGCACATGGATGACGCTGGCATGATCCCCGGCGAGATCCTCCCCGCCGCTGGCGAGATCACCCTCAATGCGGGCCGCGAGGCGATCACGCTGGCGGTCGCCAATACCGGCGACCGCCCCGTGCAGGTGGGCAGCCATTACCATTTCGCCGAGACCAACCCGGCGCTGGATTTCGACCGCGCCGTCGCGCGCGGCATGCGCCTTGATATCGCCGCGGGCACGGCGATCCGCTTCGAGCCGGGCCAGACCCGCGAGGTGCGCCTGATCCCCTATGCCGGGGCGCGGCGGGTCTTCGGCTTCAACCAGCATGTGATGGGGGATCTATGAGCACCAAGATCCCCCGCGCCGCCTATGCCGACATGTTCGGCCCCACCACGGGCGACCGTGTGCGCCTGGCCGATACCGATCTGATCATCGAGGTCGAGCGCGACCTGACCACCTATGGCGAGGAGGTCAAGTTCGGCGGCGGCAAGGTCATCCGCGACGGCATGGGCCAGTCGCAGCGCACGCGCTCCGAAGGCGCGGTGGACACGGTGATCACCAATGCGCTGATCCTCGACTGGAGCGGCATCTACAAGGCCGATATCGGGCTGAAGGACGGCACCATCGCCGCCATCGGCAAGGCCGGCAACCCCGACACCCAGCCCGGCGTCGATATCGTCATCGGCCCCGGAACCGAAGCCATCGCCGCCGAGGGGCGCATCGTCACCGCCGGCGGCTTCGACGCCCATATCCATTTCGTCTGCCCGCAGCAGTGCGACCACGCGCTGCATTCGGGGCTGACCACGATGCTGGGCGGCGGCACCGGTCCCGCGCATGGCACGCTGGCCACGACCTGCACACCGGGGCCGTGGCATATCGGGCGAATGCTGCAGGCCGCCGACGGCATCGCGATGAATCTGGCCTTCGCCGGCAAGGGCAATGCATCGACGCCCAAGGCGCTCGAAGAGCAGGTGCGCGCCGGGGCCTGCGCGCTCAAGATGCATGAGGACTGGGGCACGACCCCCGCCGTGATCGACAACTGCCTCGCCGTCTGCGACGCCTTCGACATCCAGGCGATGATCCATTCCGACACGCTCAACGAGTCCGGGTTCGTGGAAAACACCATCGCCGCGATCAAGGGCCGCACCATCCACGCCTATCACACCGAGGGCGCGGGCGGTGGCCATGCCCCCGATATCATCCGCCTGTGCGGCGAGGCCAATGTCATCCCCTCATCGACCAACCCGACGCGGCCCTACACGGTCAACACCATCGAGGAGCATCTCGACATGCTCATGGTGTGCCACCATCTCGACAAGCGCATCCCCGAGGACGTCGCCTTCGCCGAGAGCCGCATCCGGCGCGAGACCATCGCCGCCGAGGACATCCTGCACGACATGGGCGCGTTTTCGGTGATCGCCTCGGACAGCCAGGCAATGGGCCGCGTGGGCGAGGTCATCATCCGCACCTGGCAGACCGCGCACAAGATGAAGCAGCAGCGCGGCCGGCTGGCCGAGGAGACGGGCGAGAACGACAATTTCCGCGTGCGCCGCTACATCGCGAAATACACGATCAATCCGGCGATCGCGCATGGCATCGCGGCGCATATCGGTTCGATCGAGGTCGGCAAGCGCGCCGATCTGGCGATCTGGAAGCCTGCCTTTTTCGGCGCAAAGCCCGAGATGGTGCTGCTGGGCGGGACCATCGCCATGGCGCAAATGGGCGACCCGAACGGCTCGATCCCGGTGCAGCCGGTGCATTCGCAGCCGATGTTCGCCGCGTTCGGCGGCAGCCTTGCGCGTAGCTCGGTCAGCTTCGTCTCGGCGGCCGCGCAGGCCGAGGATGTGGGCGGCATGCTGGGGCTGGCCAAGGACACGCTCGCGGTTGCCGGCACGCGCTCGCAGATCGGAAAATCGGCCATGAAACTCAACGATCTGTGCCCGAAGATCGAGGTCGACCCCGAAACCTATGAGGTGCGCGCCGACGGCGTCTTGCTGAGTTGCGAGCCGGCGGCGGAACTGCCGCTGGCGCAACGCTATTTCCTGTACTGAGGCAAGGGGAGGAGTGCCGCGATGCAGCAAGAATGTCGCGCCGCAATGCTGCTATGCAGAAAGAGCAGTGCCATGAACGCAGGAATCGCCTATATTGTTCGGCATGGGAGGAGACCACCGCATCCGGAGGTTTCCGATGGCCTATACCGCAATCAGCAATCCGCTATCCGCGCGCATCCAGCGCAAGTTCGACGCGTTCTTCGCCTCC
>SLLM01000404.1 GCA_007134055.1 Ectothiorhodospiraceae bacterium
ACTATCTGTCCAGCTCCATATCGGTCGGCATGGTGACCTGACCTGTACCCGAAGGTCGTTCCGCGGCAGGGAGAGGCCCGTTGGCCGAGGGTATGCCGTGCGGCGCACGGTAATCCCGCACGGGAGGGGACGGGTCTCTGCCCGTGGGTCGATCACCGGAAAGGGCGCTGCGGGCGAGACAGCGACAGTGATCTCGAGGGCACTTCTACACCATCCTGCCGGATAGGCCGGTGTGCTCTCCGGCCCCGCATTTCCTGAAAGGTTCGCAAGACCGCGCCGGAAGGCGACGAGGGGCCCGAAGGACCCCCGCCCCACCGGTGAGCACGATATACCTTACTGGGCAGGCTGCTGCTGCTCCATGTCGGCTCGGAGTTCCTCAAAACGAGCCAGCAACTCGTCCGTGTCCGGGTCCTCGGCGCGCATTGCATCCATCAGGTTCTCCTCGAATGCCTCCTGGGCCTCGATCACTTCCTGATCCTGCAATGCCATCTGCTGTCCCTGCTGCAGGTCGGCCTGGATCTCCTGCGCCTCCTGCATCATGCCCTGACGTTCTTCGTCAGAAATGCTCTCATCCTGGAAATCGGCCTGGATCTGCTCCAGGCGCGCAATGCCGCCTTCCGGATCGAATCCGGCGTCCTCCATCGTCCGCATGACGAGGGACTCCAGCTCCTCTGCCTGGTCCTGAAGCTGCGGATTGTTCTCGACGGCCTGTTGCTGGATCTGCATCAGCCGCTGCTGCAGTTCCTGAATTTCGGCCTGCGCCTGCTGCTGCGCTGCTGCCGATCCGGCGAAGATCAGTCCCAGCGCAACGATACCGGCGACCAGCAAGTGACGGACGTGGGGAAAACGCATCATGGCGTGTAGGTTCTCCTGTCGGTGGCCAGAACCCTGGCCGATGTATGTCTGGTCAGCTGGACACCATACCAGCGAGACATGGCAATATGTCAAGCAAACCATGGCCGGGAGCGGGCTTCGCGCCTCGTCCGCAGGGCCCGTCCGCGTCGATGTCCGGCGTTGGACACCCGACGCGTACCGGCTGTGACACTCCACGTCCCTTACCCGTTCCCATGTGCGCGTACCCTCAGGGCGGCCCTCACGGAGGGCAGCTTGTTATCCATTGAAGCACCCCGGTAGACTATTGCGCCGTTTGCCCGGTACCTCCGGGTACGCCCGCCAGCCCTTGTTCCGGTTATCCTGGAGAACCGCCACTCGATGAAGGCGTTGACACTCAGAAACCTCAGCAAGACGTACAAGGGGGGAGTCACCGCCCTGCGCCAGGTCAACCTTGACGTGGAACAGGGCGACTTCTTCGGGCTACTTGGCCCCAACGGAGCAGGCAAGTCCACCATCATCGGCATCGTCAGCTCCCTCGTCACCCGAAGCGGAGGGGATGTCCGGGTAATGGGCTACGATCTCGACACCCAGCCATGGGAGGCGAAGGGACTGCTGGGCCTGGTGCCGCAGGAGTTCAACTTCAACCACTTCGAGACGGTAGAGCAGGTCGTGCTGAACCAGGCCGGCTACTACGGTATGCCGCGCAGGCAGGCCCGCGAGCGTCTGGAGCGGTTTCTCCGGGAACTGAGCCTTTGGGAGAAGCGCCGGGCCGTATCCCGGACCCTGTCCGGAGGCATGAAGCGGCGCCTGATGATTGCCCGTGCCCTGATTCACGGCCCCCGGCTGCTCATTCTCGACGAGCCCACTGCCGGTGTCGACATCGAGGTACGACGCTCCATGTGGCAATTCCTGCGCAAGATCAACCAGGACGACGGGGTAACGATCATTCTCACCACCCATTACCTGGAAGAGGCGGAAAGCCTGTGTCGCAACATTGCCATCATCGACGAGGGCCGCATCATCGAGAATACGGATACGCAATCCCTGCTGGACCGTCTCAGTGCCCAGGCGTTCATTCTCGACACCGCAGCGCCGATGACAGCGGCCCCTGCACTGGAGGGCTTCCGGGTTGAGCAACTCTCCGCGAAGCAACTCGAGGTGGAGGTGCGCAAGGAGCAGACACTCAGCGCGCTGTTCGCTGCGCTGCAGCGGGTCGGGATCGAAGTAACCAGCATGAAGAACAAGAGCAATCGCCTGGAGGAACTGTTCATTCGCCTGGTCGAGCAGAACGACGGAATCGACCCAGGTCCCTGAACCGGCACGGCGGCCTGCCGGGTGGCGGGACAGCCGTGATTCCGGATCCCAGCATTCGAGGTTCACCATGTACTGGCGACGCACACTTATCGCGCTTGCGACCATCGCAGGGAAGGAAACCCATCGCTATCTGCGGATCTGGATTCAGACGCTGGTGCCACCGGCGATTACAATGGCCCTCTACTTCGTGATCTTCGGCAACCTGATCGGACCGCGTATCGGACCGATGGAAGGGTACAGTTACATTGATTTCATCGTGCCGGGCATCATCATGATGGCGGTGATCACCAATGCATACACGAATGTCGTGTCATCGTTCTTCGGCGCCAAGTTCCAGCGCCATATCGAGGAAATCATGGTTTCACCAACCCCGAATGCCGTCATTCTTCTGGGGTACGTGGCGGGCGGCGTCGGGCGAGGACTGCTTATCGGCCTGATCGTGACCATCGTCTCGCTACTTTTCACTCGCCTGCAGATCCACAGCATTCCGGTTACCATATCCGTGGTTTTCCTGACATCCGTGCTGTTCTCACTGGGCGGATTCATTAATGGCGTATTCGCCCGCAAGTTCGATGATATTTCGATCGTTCCGACGTTCATACTGACCCCCCTCACCTACCTCGGCGGCGTATTCTACTCGGTAAGCATGCTCCCGGACTTCTGGCGGGGGGTCTCGCTGCTGAACCCCATACTCTACATGGTCGATGCGTTTCGCTATGGCATTCTGGGCACATCGGACATCAACATCTGGCTGGCCTATGTGCTGATTCTGGGTTTTATTGCATTGCTGGGGGGATTCAGCCTGTGGTTGCTGGAACGTGGTATCGGTCTACGCGGCTGATGCCCGCTAGCGACCCGGGTCCTTGCCACAGCGCCCGATCACGTTATCGAGCCAGAGTCGGTGCCGGCTTCCCATGCGGGAGCCGGCACCGGCGCCGGGTAACCGTCGCGGCCGTCACTCAACCCGGAGTTCGTCCAGGGAGCGCCCCTTCGCTTCCCACTCCTTGATCCAGCCCGGCTTGCGTCCACGACCGCTCCACCCCTTGGACGGATCATCGGGATGCCGAAAGCGGGCCGGGGCCGCGCGCCGGCCCGATTTTCCGGTGGCTGCGCCCGTAACCAGATCCTGGATACTGATCCCATACCGTTCCGCAAGCCCCTTGAGTTCCTTCTGAGCCTCCTTCACATCCTCCTTGCGACGGCGATTCAGCTCTTTATCGATGTCCTTTTTCAACTGCTTCAACTGCTTCGCATCAAGTTTGGAAAGATCCATTGCAACTCCTCGACTTCAACACATAAAAACAGCGACAGGCCCGACCTGTGCACAATGTTCACCGCCCCGTCGACCCCGCGCCCGGGAAAAACAGGCGCACCAAAAAAACTCGTCCGGCGATAATCGCGCAGGCGTATTATTACTGATTTTCTAACGGAGATAAACAGCCTACCCGTTATTGGAGCCACGATTCCAGGTATGAATGCCCGACATTGGACAGGATGTCGAGGAATACGTAAAGCATCGGGGACGCGCGCTTCTCTGATATGCCTAACCGGGGAATTTCACATTGCGGTGTTCCATCGTTTACAATTCTCACCCTGCCGAGCAGGCATGATGATTGGCCCCGGTGAACCGGACGGGGATCACCGAACTCGGATCCCCGGGTTTCACCGGCAAGCGGACCGAAACCGGGCCGTGCCACAGTAGCCGATCCGGCGGGCCCGGCGCCGGCTTTCCGCCCATGACAACCCCCGGGACCAACGACTGCGGAAACACGCATGCCAGACAGGCCCGACAAACTCTCCGCCACACCGGCAGTACTCACCGTGGAGCTCGATTTCTCCCACTCCGTGGAAGGGCGCCCCCCTCCTCCGCCTCTCACCCGGGAGCAGGCGGAATCCCTTGGCTGGGCAATGGCGGAAGACCTGGGACGTTTCGTCGGGAGGCTGGATGAGTTCGGCCTGATCTGTCTCGGCGGCCTGTACGACATGACCGAGCTGCTACGGCCGGGATTGCCGATGGTCGATGTACTGCTGGACCTGTACCTGCGCAGCCTGCCGGACACCCGGTTCCAGCCGCAATTGATCACCATCGGGACCCACGGCGACGCATTCCCGGTCCCCTCGATTGCCCCGGCATGTCAGCCGGGAGCCGGGCCATTGTTCGTCATACCCATGCTGTTTGTCGGGCCGAAGGCCCGCGTCGCGGAACTCGGCTCCACCCTGGAGAAAACCCTCCTGGACAAGGGCAAGGCATCCATGAAAACCGCTGATCGCATTGCTGCCCAATTCAAGGTGCAACCGGTCAACCTGGGCTACGCAACGGTGAATGACCTGTGCGCCCTGCTCCGGGTTCAGCTCGAGCATAACGACTTCGGGGGTCTCTGGGATCTACTGGAAGCAGCACTGTTCCCGCGCGAGCGGACTCATCGCGTCGTGTTGCCGGAGGGGAACGTGTTCATTCTCCGGGGGAGTTCCTGCTTCACCCATTTCCCCGGATTCTCCCGTTGGGCTGCCGGTCGCGGTCGGGATGGAGACCTGGTGGAGGCCTGGGCACGCTGGCACCAACGGCAGCGCCAGTATACAGCCGGCCTGCTCGCGCATGGCATCGAGGTGCGGGTCACGGCCGGCGATCACGAACCGGCGGCCCTCACCGAGGAAGACGCGGACCGGGCGTGGAGCCTCGCCGCAATGCACTCCCTGCCCGCGGATGCACTCACCTTGCGGGAAGAAGTCATTCCCGGCGGTGATACTGGCGATGCTCGCGGCATCACCATCACGGAGCATTTCCTCCCGAACCTCGGCCCGGTCGCCTACACCGTCCTGATACATGGCCCACTGGGGGAGGCGCTCGCACAGTTCAACGACTATCCGCTACGGCCGGAAGGTGTCCGGGAGGTGCCCGGACACTGGCGGAAATGGGCTCGGGAGCGAGCGCTCCCGGTGACCGAAGTCCGCGCTGAAGGGCTGTCCTACCGCCGTCAGCCCCCTGCACTTGTGCCGGCCGGCGAATCCGGGGCAAACCGGCATTGACCGTGAAGATGCCACCGGCGACCACCTCCCGGCGCCCGCCCTGCAAGGGGGAATGGCTCCGCAGAAGCCGCTACGGGTGCAGGTGATAATGTGTCCATCGCCCGGAGTCCTCTCGTTCGTACCGTTCCCGCACATGCAGGCGTCCCTCCCGCGACGCCCAGAACTCGAGGAGCCGGGGCACCACCCGATATCCGCCCCAGAACGGCGGGCGCGGAACCTCACTGCCTGCATAGCGCTCATCCACGCGGCGTACTTCTTCGATCAGCATCTCCGGATGGGACAACGGTTGTGACTGGCGGGATGCCCAGGCCCCGAGCTGGCTGAGACGGGGTCGACTGGCGAAATAGGCATCCGCTTCCGCATCGCCCACGTCTTCCACGACACCTTCCACCTGGATCTGCCTTCCCAGCTCCGCCCAGTAGAAGCACAGGGCCGCGTTGGGATTGGATGCCAACTGCTCCCCCTTGCGACTGTGCCGGTTCGTGTAGAAAACGAACCCCCGTCGGTCCACCGCCTTAAGCAGTACGGTACGGGCTGATGGACGGCCATCGGACCGCACGGTGGCGAGGGTCATGGCGTCATGCTCGGGAGTGCCGGTCTCGCGGGCCTGCCGGAGGATCTCCTGAAAGCGTTCCACAGCCTCGTCATAAAGCGACATCGGTTCCCCCCGGATTCCCACTACCCCTGGAGCAGCTCTCCCCCGGCCCCCACCGGCTCGACATGGAGCTTCAGGCCTTCCATGCTGACGATCCTGAGGCGGTCTCCACGGCGTACCGGTGCCGGACATTCGGCATTCCAGACCTCCCCCTGATACCGAACCTTGCCGGCACCGTCAACGAAATCGCTGACTGCGGTGACAGTCTCCTTCAACATCGCCTCCCGGCCGAATGCGATCCGCTGTCGCCATGCCTTGAGGGCCATGGTGCTGATGCCCAGGAACACCACCAGGCTCACCGCCGAAACCGCCAGCACCACCGTCAGCGAGAGCTCGTAGGCTTCGACGCCGGTATCGATCAGCAACAGGGAACCGAAGGCGAACGCGATGACGCCGCCAATCCCGAGTATCCCGAAACTGGGGGCGAACGCCTCCGCGATCATGAACGCCACGCCCAGGATCATCAATCCCAGGCCGGCGTAGTTGATCGGCAATGCCTGGAATGCGAACAGCGCGATCAGGATGCAGATACTGCCAAGCACGCCAGGCACGATGGCGCCTGGATTCATCAACTCGAAGATGATGCCGTAGATGCCAACCAGCATCAGGATATAGGCGACGTTGGGATTGGTGATGATCGATAGCAACTCCGTCCGCCAATCCGGATCGATACGCTCCAGCACCATGCCATCCGTGGCGAGCGTCACCTCGCCGGTGGTGAGCTTGACCACACGTCCGTCAATCACGGCCAGCAGCTCGTCCAGGTTGTCGGCCATGACGTCGATGACATTCTCCTGCAGCGCCTCGGAAGCACCAAGACTCGCCGCATCCCGAACGGAACGTTCGGCCCATTCCGCGTTTCGCCCGCGCATCTCGGCGAGCTCCCGGATGTATGCCACGGCGTCATTGATCATCTTGCGCTCCATCGCCGTTTCGCCCTCGCCTTCCCGGCGGGAGCGGTCGGAGGTCCCGTCTTCCCCGTTGTCCGCCTCGTCGTTGCCGTTGTCCCCGTTGGCATCGTCGTCCTCGTTCTGGCCCGGCAGTCCGCCACCTCCGATCTGCACCGGCGTTGCAGCGCCCAGATTGGTCCCAGGTGCCATCGCCGCCACGTGCGCGGCGTACATGATGTACGTGCCGGCGCTGGCGGCGCGCGCGCCACCGGGGGAGACGTAGACAACAACGGGAACCGGGCTGTTGACGATCTGACGGACAATGTCACGCATGGCTGTATCAAGCCCGCCCGGCGTATCCATCTGCAGTATGATGAGCCCGGCTCCGTCCGCCTGCGCCCGTTCGAAGCCGCGCAGCAGGTAATCCGTTGTCGCCGGTCCGATCGCGCCCTCGACCTTGAGCACATACGCCGTACTTTCAGCATCCTCCGCCTGGCTTCCGGCCATGAACAGGCCAGCGATGAGAACCAGGACGATCGCGAAATGACGAGGCATTGCTGCTACCTGTTTCACCTGTTGGCTCCGGCAGGCCGCCGAATACTGGAAAAGCGGTTCGCCAGCAGCCTGCTAATTCGACTACCGGCGTCCCGCGACGTTCCCACTTCCGTACACCGGCTATCGGGACCCGCCCCAGGCAACCACCGCTTCCGGAGCAGCCTTCCCCGGCCGCGTTCACGACGGAGCGGGAAGAATGGCATGGCGGCAACCTCAATCCAGCGCGGCAACAATCCGTTCGCGGACTGTACCCAGATCCCCGGTGCCGTCCACCACGGCGTAGCGCGGCGCCCCCGCCTGTCCGGTTGCCGCCAGTTTCCTGTAGTAATCGACCAGCGGCCGGGTCTGCTGGTGGTAGACCTCGAGCCGCTTGCGCACGGTCTCCTCCCGATCATCCTCCCGCTGTACCAGCGGTTCACCGGTCTCATCATCCTTGTCGGCGACACGCGGCGGATTATGCTCCACATGGTAGACTCGTCCGGAACCGGGATGAACCCGCCGGCCGGCCATCCGGCTGACGATCTCCTCATCGTCGACTTGCAACTCCAGCACCATGTCCAGGGGAATGCCTTCCTTGTGCAGGGCGTCGGCCTGGGCGATGGTACGCGGGAAGCCGTCGAACAGGAATCCGTTGCGGCAGTCATCCGCTGCGATCCGTTCCTTGACGAGACCGATGATAATGTCGTCCGATACCAGCCCGCCGGACTGCATTACCTTGTCTGCCTCGCGGCCCAACGGCGTGCCTTCCTTGACCGCCGCCCGCAGCATGTCACCGGTGGAGATCTGCGGAATGGCGAAACGCTCGCATATGAAGGCCGCCTGTGTGCCTTTGCCCGCGCCGGGAGGCCCCAATAGAATGATGCGCATGCGATACTTTCCTCCTGAGAATGACAGTCTTCGAAAATCCGGGGCAGTGGCCACCGTGGAGGCAGGAGAGGCCAGGCTGGCGAACGGCGAGCTTCGGCGCCCGAGGGTCCCCGTCATCACGATCACGGGGCGCAGCATGCTGCCGATCACATTGATCATGGTCATTTTTTTGGCGCTGAGCGTACCACCTGCCCTCGCGGACTGCAACGCGGAAGAGCCGGCGTCCGGCGTGCGCTGGCACGGCTGCGACCTGCGCGAGCGCGACTTCTCCAACGTCGATCTGAGCCGCGCGCTGCTGTCGCGGACCATTGCCGAGGCGGTCAGCTTTCGCGGCGCCAACCTTGAAGGTAGCGTATTCAGCAGGGCCCGTCTCGATGGAGCAGACTTTACCGATGCCCGGTTGCGGCGCACCGACTTCGGCAACAGCAGTGTCGTCGGAGCGCGGTTCGATGGCGCCGTCCTGCAAGGGGCGCGCCTTACCTCCGCCGATGCCGATGGAGCCAGCTTCGTCGGGAGCGACAGCCGCGGCCTGCGCCTGAACGGCACCAGCGCGGTCGAGGCCGATTTCAGCCAGGCACAGCTCCAGGACGCCAGACTCGAGCGCGCCAACCTGACCGGAAGCACGTTCGTCGGCGCACTGCTCTCCGGGGCCGATCTTCGTCGGGCCACCCTGCGAGGCGCGAACCTTGAGGGTGCGGACCTCAGCGAAGCCAACCTGGCCGGCGCCGACCTGGAGGACACCAACCTCGTGGGCGCCAGCCTCCGCGGGGCCGATCTCAGCAACGCCAACCTCTCCGGAGCGGACTTGACCGAGGCTGACCTGAGCGGTGGACGGCTCGCCGGCGCGGACATCACGCTCACCGTGTTCGACGGAACCATCCTTGACCGAACGGTGTGGACCGATCGTCGCACCTGCCCCCGTGGGTCCGTGGGAAGCTGCGAATAATCGCCACCAGCGGGGTCAGCCGCTCAGGAAGCAACCGCGGCACCGGTACGCACGAACCGGAAACTGCGCCGCGTGGTTTCATGCCCTTGCGGATCGTAGCCCCGTTCCTGTACGCAGACCGTGCCGTCACGCCGCATCATGACTACGCTCGCGGCACGGGTGCCGTACCGGGGGCTGATGATGAAAGCGGTACTCAGCAGCCGCTCCCAGTCATGGGTGATGCCGGTCCGTGGCAGGTCCCCGTCGGCGGGAACATGCCGGTCCCGGAGAATCGCGAAGCACTCCTCGACCGTGATCCGGCCACCGGAGAGCAAGCCACGCAACGCCTCACGACAGCGAACCAGTTTCGGCCACTGCGCATCCAGAACACCATTACTGAGGCCGTAGACCCCGGCCGGAAGCGTACGGATCCCAGCCGCCACCCGGTTCGAATGGTAGCGTAGCGCCCTGCCATCCCACCACAGCAGGTTGAAGCCGCCATACTCCGCCCCGGCCTCCTCCAGGTGCTCCACGAACGGCCGGGTTTCGTCGGACAGTGACCGGACAACCAGCGCTCCACGGGATCGCGTACCCGGCACCGTGTCCGGTTCGCGGAAGTTGGTCACGGTGGCAAGGTGTCCCCCACGGGTGAGTGCAAGCCAGGTCCCGCCCGCCTCAAGATCCCTTCCGGCAAGCAGCCGTGGACTGCGCCACCAGTGCATCGGCACCGATGGGCGGGAATGGAATTCGTCCCGGTTCCCGACCAGGACCAGGGGAAACTCCGGGTCCACACCAACAGCGATTGCAACCAGACACATGGCTAAACATCCGCGACTCAGTGGGGCTGGGGCTGTGGTTGCAGACTGACCCGATACAGGCGTCCACGGTCGGTGAGCACCAGCAGGTCCCCGTCTGCGGTCACGGGAGGCTGGCTGATGGAATCATCCTCCTCCCGCAGGCGGCGACGGGCAACGAAATCGCCACTGCTCGCATCCAGCCAGGTCAGGGCGCCCCGATCATCGGCAAAAACCAGGTGGTCCTGGTGAATCACCGGCGCCGTCGCCTGCAGGCCCTCGGTCTCGTCCTGTCTCCAGATCGCCGCACCGCTGCCGCGATCCAGGGCCCAGATGCGCCCGTTGGCCTCGGTGACGTACACCCGTTCCCGATCCGTCGCCAGGCCGGCGCTGGACGACAATCCACGGTTCCAGCTGGTCGAACCCTGAACCGGGTCCAGGGAGACAACCTCTCCCTGATAGGACACGGCGAACAGGGCCCCCTGGTGCAGTACGAGGTCGCCCAGGATATCCCGCATCCGCTCGATGTCCGAAGCGCCCCTGGCAATGCCCGCGCGCGCCTCCCAAACAAGGCTGCCGTCATCCCGATCCAGAGCAACCACCCGCCCGTTGGGCAGACCCGCGTATACCCGGCGGCTCGTCAGCATCGGCGTGCTGGTCCCACGCAGCTTGAGCGGCGGCATCGTACGATCATACAGCCAGCGACGTGCGCCCGAGTCCGCGCGCAGCGCGTAGAGGCGGCCGTCATTACTCATGACCGCCACCATATTGCCATCCACCACCGGCGATGCCAGCACTTCACTGGAAACACCGGTTTCCCAGAGCCGTTCCCTGGATTCCCGGTCCAGGGCCAGGACCTGCCCCTTCCTCGTCCCGACAACGATGAGTTCATCGGTGACCGCAGGACCGGCCGATACCGGTTCCCCGAGAGCCATGCGCCACAATCGCCGGCCGGTTTCCAGGTCATATGCGGACATACGCCCACGGCGATCGACGACGATCACTTCCTCGTTGTGGACAGCCGGTACCAGCGCGTCTCCGACGGCACTGATCCCGTGCCCCGCGTTGCGCGTCCATTCGGTTACGACCCGATAATCCTGCTGCATATTGTGCAGCCGGTCAGCGGGATAGATACGACTTGGCGTTCCGCCGCACGCGGTCAGCAGCGCGACAGCCAGCAGCAGGACCAGACCCCGCATCATCACCTAGGCATTCCCCTGCGCCAGATCGTCCCGCTTGCGCTCGATGAGTTGCCTGCGTTGCTGGCTATCGACTTCTGCAAGGGCGTTGTCATAGGCCTCCAGGGCAGAATCCACCTCCCCGAGCCCACGGTAGGCGTCGCCACGACGCTCGGCGTAGCGGGCGGCGAAGGTGCCCGTATCCTCCACCCGGAGCACTTCCAGGGCTGCCTCAAAGGATCCGGACCCGATATGCGCCTGCGCAAGTCTCAGCCGGGCGATGTGCCGGAATCCCTCATCGTCGGCATTCTGTACCACCCAGGAAAGGGGTTCGGCGACAGCGTCAAGTTCTCCGGCGTCGGCCAGATGCGTGGCCAGGTGGAATGCGCCCATGGCCGCGTAGGGGGTCCCCCCGTACTCGTCCATCAGGACGCGGGCGCGGCGCAGGATCGTATCCGTATCCGCTCCGGTGTGCCGCGCGTCGAGAAGCTGCATGTACGTGGCAGAGGCAGCCTCCATCTGTCGGTCCTGGTACGCGCCCCATTGCTGCCAGCCGAACACGCCGCCAACTGCGATCACGACACCGGCAATCAGGGCCTTGCCGTTCTCCCGGAACCATTGTGACAGGGCCTCGAGCTGCTCGTCATCGTTGCTGGCCACGCCTCACCCTCCAAAGAGTTTACTCAGTTCACCGATCAGGTCCGCCTGGGCAACGGTGTACTGTTCCCGTCCGCCCCGTAGATCCTTGATGCCCACGCGCCCTTCCATGGCTTCCTGCTCTCCCAGCACCAGCGCCCAGCGGGCCCCACTCCGGTCCGCCCGCTTGAACTGGCGCTTGAAACTGCCGCCGCCACAATGCATGAAGACGTTCGCACCTGGCAAGGTGCGCCGTATCCGGTCCGCCAGCACCAATCCGGGACCGCTTCGCGCGCCGTGATCCACCATCAGGTAGATATCGGGCCCCGGCGACGGGTGATCTCCTGCCTGTTCCTCCAGCAGCGCCACGATCCGTTCCAGGCCAAGGGCAAACCCGACCGCGGGAGTCGAGGGCCCACCCAGCTGCTCCACCAGCGCGTCGTAGCGGCCACCCGCACAGACCGTACCCTGCGCACCCAGTCGATCCGTAATCCACTCGAACACCGTCCTGCCGTAGTAGTCGAGCCCACGGACGAGGTGCGGATTGACCGTGTAGGCGATACCAGCCGTATCGAGAAGACGCCGCAAGGCGGCAAAATGTTCCGCCGACGGCGGATCCAGGAAACCCTCGAGCCGGGGGGCGTCCTCCAGGACCATTCTGGTGGAGGCATCCTTGCTGTCTAGTATCCGCAACGGATTGCGGGACAGGCGCCGCCTGCTGTCCTCATCGAGTTCGCCCTCCCGGGCGGCCAGGTATTCCACCAGGGCATCGCGATAGCGGGTACGCGCCTCGCTGGTGCCCAAGGTATTGATCTCCAGGCGAACGCCGTCGATACCCAGTTCGTCCAGCATGTGCCGGGTCATCAGGATGAGCTCGGCATCGACGTCCGGCCCCTCGAGACCGAATACCTCCACCCCCACCTGGTGGAATTGCCGCAGGCGGCCCTTCTGTGGCCGCTCATGCCGGAACATGGGCCCCTGGTACCAGAGCCGCGGTTGCTGATTGTACAGCAGCCCGTGTTGCATGCATGCGCGCACGCACCCGGCCGTGCCCTCCGGTCTCAGGCTAAGACTTTCACCATTGCGATCGTCGAAGGAATACATCTCCTTCTCGACGATGTCAGTCACCTCGCCGATGGTACGTGCGAAGAGCTCGGTCTTCTCCAGAAGGGGCAGGCGAATCTCCCGGTATCCGAAACGGTCGAGCACGGAGGCGATCACCTGTTCGGCATGGCGCCAGCTCGCGATCTGCCCGGGAAGCAGGTCGTTGAATCCCCGCACGGACTGAATCGTGTTCGACAAGTGTCTCTCCCTGAAGACCAGTGTTACGGGCCGAACGTGCACGCACCGGCCCGGGCGGGCGCGTGTCGACGGAACGGGAATCGGCGCCTGGAGCCGCAGGACTGCGGCCGTAGCGATCCGCTATTGTGGTACCTGGAGCCGGGCAACACGGCCGGGGCGGCGCTGCCCCAGATCCACCGGATCGCCCCGATACTGCACTGCCACGTTCTCCGCGTCACCGATCACCACGGAGAACGGCGGTTGGCCGCGCACCGTCCGGGTCCCCTCCTCCTCGATCAGGCCGTACATCAGGCGGTCTCCGGCATCATCGTATACTTCCACCCAAGAGGGTCCGCTGAACTCGAGCACCAGGGCACCGCCATTGCTCCCTGCTGCATCCCGGGGCTCCCCGGCCGCCGTGTCCCCGGATTCGCCTTGCGCGCCGGCGGCGGATTCCGCACCCGGGTCGACCTCCACCGGAGGGGACTCCGATACAGCCGGATCGGGGGATTCTTCCCGTGGGTCCGACCCCGTGGAAAGGCTTGTCAGCTCTTCTGGCGCCGGAATGGCGGCGAAAAGTTCACCCTGAAGGTCTTCATCACCCAGTTCCTCCGGTGATCGGGGCCCTGCCAGGTCATCGGTAAACGCCGGCTCGGGATCGGGGTCCGGCTCGTCCGCGATTCCGACGTCCGCGGAGAGTTCCGTGGCCATGTCGTCCTCGCGTGACATCCCCTCCCCGATCGCCTGCTCCGCCGGCGCCTCGCGAAGAAGTTCCTCATCCGCGCCAGCCTGCCACGCCACCTCCGGGTCTGATTCTGATTCCGTCTCCGCCGCCCGCTCGCCGGCGACGCGGTCTGCAGTATCCGGATCCTCCACCGCAGGCATGCGGTCGTCGTCAGCGAACCGCTCCTGCGGCTGCACGGACCATTGCTGCTCGTAGTACCAGTACCCGCCCCCGCCCAACAGACCTGCGAGGATGACACCGACGGCCAGGAGGGTCAGTCCGCGGCCAATCTCCGGGGAGGTCTGCACCGGGGCCGAGACTTTCAGGGGGCGCTCCGCGGACTCCGCCCGGTGCCGCCGGGAATAGGCCTCCAGCACCAGCTCGGCCTCCATCCCGAGCAGGCGGGCATAGGACTTGTAGTACCCACGGGTAAACGTCGGTGGCGGCAGAGCTGCCGCATTCTCCGCCTCCAGGTTCTCGACAGTCCGCGCGTCCAGGTGCAGCGCAGCCGCTACGTCGGCACTGGACATACCTCGATCCAGGCGCGCGGCTCGCAGCATCTCACCAGCGCGCACGCCGGAATCTTCCGAAACCGGCGCGTTGCTATCCGGACTGTTACGATCGGCCATCTCTTCGCATCTGGTTGTAGAGGCGTGTTTCCTCCGAATCCGGGTAATCCGCCCGCAGGCGCACGCCGTAGCTTGCGGCCTCGTCCCGGTTGCCCAGCGCATCCTCGATCCGAACCGCCAGCCAGAGGTCAGCCGCATTCATGCTCGTCGCCTCGCGGTAGCGCTGCATGTACCCACGCGCCGAGAGGTAGTCCCCGGCTTCATAGCGCAGCTGAGCCATACGTCGCAGCGCCGGGGGGAACGTCGGTTCATGCTCCAGGGAGCGGCGCAGGTAGTCTTCAGCCTCATCCTCCCGACCTGCACGCAATGCGCACAGACCGGCATTGGCCAGGGGCAGTTCCCGCCGCTCGTAAAGGGGATCGGCCATCGCCCGGGAGAACTGCTCCAGGGCAGCATCATACTCGTCCCGGTTGCACAGGAACCGACCAAAGTTGTTGCGCACGGACGGATCGTCTCCGTCCAGTCGCACTGAGCGCCGGAAATGCTCCCGGGCCTTGTCGTGCTCCTCCAGTCGCTCGTAGAGTACGGCGATGGTCCCGTGGGCACGGGCGTTGTTGCGGTCCTGGTCGAGCGCCTTCTGCAGCGCCTCCATTGCCTGGGGATTGTTGCCCTGCTGCAGGTAGGTCATTCCCAGTTCGGTGTTGATCTCGGAAGCCCGGTCGCGGTCCCCCCCTCCGTGGGGGCCAGTGCTTGCGCAACCGGCAAGCAGGACAGCGAGGAGGAGCAGCAATGCCAAGTGCCTGGTAATCATGACCACGCCATCACCCATTATCCCTGTACTGTTGCCGACGCATCACCACGCAACCGCCTCTTCGAGCGATCCTTCACTTGCCCGACCAGCTGCCCGCAGGCGCCGTCTATATCGTCGCCCCGGGTCTTGCGGGTCGTCGATACAAGTCCGGCAGCGGCGAGGATCCGACTGAAGCGACGAATTCTGGCATCACTGGAACACCTGTACCGCGCGCCAGGGTACGGGTTAAAGGGTATCAGGTTGACCTTGGAGGGAATATCCCGCAGCAGGCGTGACAGCTGCCGGGCGTGATCATCACTGTCGTTGACCCCGTCCAGCATTACGTACTCCCACGTGATCCGCCGGTGGGGCTTGTCCGCGATATACTGCCTGCAGGCCTCGAGCAACCTGGCAATCGGATACCTGCGATTGATCGGAACCAGCTCGTTCCGCAATTCATCGTCGGGTGCATGCAGCGATACCGCCAGGCTTATGTCTGTGGCACCCGCCATCCGTTGCAGATACGGCACCACGCCGGAGGTGCTCAGCGTAACCCGACGCTTGGAAAGGCCATATGCATGGTCATCCTTCATCAGTTCCGCCGCCGGCATCACGTTCCGGAAGTTGAGCAATGGTTCCCCCATGCCCATGAACACGACGTTGGTGACCTGCCTGCCCGGTTCTTCCGCGGCGAGCACGCCGTTCACGAACCACAGCTGGCCGATGATCTCCGCACTGGTCAGGTTGCGGTTGAACCCCTGCGCTCCCGTCGAGCAGAAGCTGCATTCGAGGGCACAGCCGACCTGTGAGGAAATACACAGCGTGTCCCGCCCCGGCTCCGGAATCAGAACCGCTTCCACGGCGTTGGCGCCGTCCAGGCGTAGCAACCACTTCCGGGTCCCGTCACTGGAGCGCTGGTCCAGCACCGGCTGGGGCACACGGACTTCGGCGATGTCCTCCAGCCTGGCACGAAGTGCCCTGCTGAGATCGGTCATGGCCGTGAAGTCCGTGACGCGGCGTGCGTGCACCCATTTGAGAATCTGCGAAGCCCGGAAAGGCTTCTCGCCAAGCTCGGCGAAGAACCCTTCCAGGGCACGGCGATCCATACCCAGCAGATTGACCTTCCGCCGGGCGGAGTCGCCAGCACCCTCCGCAACGATCCTAACGGGAACAGATTTCATCACTGGAGAAAAAATAGGAGATTTCCTGGACGGCCGTGTCGGATCCGTCCGATCCATGGCAGGCGTTGGCATCGATGCTCTCGGCGTAGTCGTGCCGCAGCGTGCCGGCGGCTGCTTCCCGCGGGTTCGTGGCACCCATGATCTCGCGGTTCTTGGTGATGGCATTGTCTCCCTCCAGCACCTGGACCATCACCGGGCCGGAGGTCATGAACCGCACCAGGTCGCCGAAGAACGGACGCTCCCGGTGCACGGCATAGAAGCCTTCCGCCTGTTCCCGGGAAAGCTGCATCATACGGGCGGCCACGATCCTTAGTCCCGCGCGCTCGAAACGGGCAAAGATCTCGCCAATCACGTTCTTGGCAACGGCATCGGGCTTGATAATGGAAAGGGTGCGCTCAACAGCCATCCGGGACTCCGTTCTGGTTACATGGTCAGGAATGTCGGCAGACCGAGCGGCCACCGTTGCCCTCGGACAACCGGCGGCCGGGAAAGGCGGCTAGTGTAACGCCGGAGCGCAACCCCAGTCCATGTGGCACCATGGCACCCGGTTGTATTGTCCTAGACGCTGAAGCTCTCGCCACAACCACATGCATCCTTGACGTTCGGGTTGCGGAAATCGAAACGCTGGTTGAGTCCCTCCCGGACGAAGTCGACCTCCATACCCTCCAGGAACGGAAGACTCTTGCGGTCCACCACCACGCTCACTCCGTGCTGCTCGAACACGGCATCCCCCTCGTGCACCTCGCCCGCGTAATCAACGGTGTAGGCGAGGCCGGAACACCCACTGGTACGAACGCCCAGGCGAAGCCGGGTGGCGGCATGACCGTGCTTGCTTGCATACGCCTTGACGTGGTTGGCCGCATTTTCCGTCAGTACGATCGCCATTGCTCACACCTCGAAGTCTTCAATCATTCATTCCGGCACTCTGCAGCGCGTCGCGCAGGGCATCCTCCACCACGATCAGCGGGCCCAGCCGTTCCGCGGGCAGCGCCAGGGCCTCCGCCATCGCCGTGGCCGTAACTGCCGCAGCCTGCTCCCGGTGCATCCGGGGCACGGTGGCCGCAAGCCAGCTGCATGCCGCCTGGGTCGCCGGGCAACCGTAACAGCGCCACGACAGGTCGACGATGTGCCCTGCCTGATCCAGAGTCACCCCGATGCGTACCTGAGTTCCCCATGATACAGCACCTGCCGCCCCGTGCCCGAATCGTTGCCCACCCGGGCCCGGTTCGCCGGCTCCCCGTGCCAGGCGGAAATGCCGGCGCACCTCGGCACTCCAGGCGGCGCGCCCCGTCACCCGGCGGCCTCCCCGGCGTCCGTCCCATACAGGTCCGCGACCGGGGTTCCGGAACGATAATCGGCCCACACGGTCGTGCGCCGTCGCTGCTCCGCCAGTGCGGTGGCGACGCGCGCGAGTACCTCGTCCACATCCTCCTCGCGGGTCCAGCGGCCGAGACTGAAACGGAAGCTCGCCAGCGCCAGGCCATCTGCCACGCCCATCGCCCTCAGTACATGAGATGCGGTCGCCGATGCCGAAGTACAAGCCGAACCAAGCGACAACCCGATCCCCTCCAGGGCCAGTGCCAGGGATTCGCCATGAACGCCGATAAAGCTGACATTGAGGATATGGGGAGCGCGTTCGGCGCGGCCGTTGATCACAACCCCTTCCAGATCCAGCAACCCCTGCTCCAGTCTCCTGGTGAGTCCATCGAGGCGCCAGCGGTCCGCGTCCCGGCGCTGAAGGACAAGGGCGGCCGCCTCCCCCATTCCGACGAGCTGGTGGACCGCAAGGGTTCCCGGCCGCATTCCCTGTTCCTGATCCCCCCCGAACATGAGCGGCTGCAACCGCAGACGGGGTCGATGCCGGACGTACAGTGCGCCAACGCCCTTGGGGCCATAGAACTTGTGACTCGACAATGACAGCAGATCAACACCCCAGCCGACGTCCAGCGACAGGAACGCGGCACTCTGCGCCGCATCCACGTGGAACACCGCCGGGTGCTCCGCCAGGTGCGCCGCCGTCTCACGGACCGGGTGCAGAACTCCCGTCTCGTTATTCACGTGCATCAGGGACACCAGTACGGTGTCATCACGCAGGGCATCGAGGACTGCTTGCACCGGGATCGCTCCGTCGGTTCCCGGTACCAGATAGGTGACCCGCGCTCCTTCCCGTTCCAGCTGGGCACAGGCAGCCAGGGTGGCGCTGTGCTCGGTGCGGGCGGTGATCACGTGACGCCCTCGCCCCCTGGCCATCGCGAACCGGACCACCCCGAGCACGGCCAGGTTGATGGACTCCGTTGCCCCGGACGTCCAGATAACGCCGGCGGGGTCGGCATTGGCCAGGGCGGCAACCTGTCGCCGGGCGCTGTCCACGCGGAACGCGGCGGCATCCCCCCAGGCATGACCCGCGGAAGCCGGATTGCCGAAGACCCCGTCCGCCGTGAGGCAGCCGGCCATCGCCTGCGCCGCCAGGGGATCAACGGGAGTGGTCGCGGCGTGGTCCATGTAGATGGGGCGTCTGCCGGCAGACGGTTTCATGGACCGGACGCCTTCTCGTCCCTTGCGGTCCGGCCACGGCGTTTCATGGCCCACCACACTAGTCACGGCCCTCTTCCCCGGGTCCGGCTTCCGCCGCGCGCTGCCCGGATGTCTTTGGTGCGTGCCCGTTCTCGATCTCGCAGCCCTCGATCCGGGGCAGATCCACCTCCCCGATACTGGCACCGAGCTTTTTCATCGCCCGGCACATTTCCACCATCCGTTCATCTGTTACATGGATATGGTCGAGAATGGAATTGATTGCCTGGCTGACGGGATCCGGCATGTCCGTCTGGCCGTAGGCATCAAAACCGATGCGGTGGGCAGTTTCTCGCCGCTGGCGCGTCTCGTCGGCGCTTCGATGACCCGCGATGCGCGCGGGTATGCCGACCATCGTGGCACCCTCGGGCACGTCCTTCAGCACAACCGCGTTGGACCCGATCCGCGCACCGTTGGCGACACTCACCGGGCCAAGCACCTTGGCGCCGGCACCCACCACCACATCGTTTCCCAGGGTGGGGTGGCGTTTGCCCTTCTCCGTACTGATGCCGCCAAGTGTTACGCCATGATAGAGCGTCACGTCGTCACCCACCTCAGCGGTCTCGCCGATGACCACTCCCATTCCGTGGTCGATGAAAAACCGCCTGCCGATGCGGGCGCCGGGATGGATCTCTATGCCGGTTACGGTCCGGGCAATCGTCGACAGGAAGCGCGCAGGCCAGCGCAGCCCCCAGCGCCAGAGCCGATGACACAGCCGGTGCCAGACAAGAGCATGTACGCCCGGATAGCACGTAAGGATCTCAAAGGCATTCCGGGCGGCGGGGTCCCGATCCAGAACACACCGGATATCTTCTCTGAGCTGCTTGAACATGGTTCTTCCCTGGCAGTGGCATGAAGGGGGGATACGGTACGCAAATGCGGCCGGACGACCGCACTCAGTCGTTGGGACAACAACGACAGGAGGAGGGGGCAGTGATTGACGGAGCGTGCGCCAGCATGGCGGAATAGTAACCCGAGAATCGTTGCGCGCCAATCATCCGGGCGGCCTGCGCCTTGGCAACTCTCCATCGAGCGCCATTTCCACGTGAGCGAGGATGCCCCGCAGGATCTGGTACTCGTTGTGATCGGGTCGGGCACGCGAAAACAACACGCGCAACCGCCGCATCAATGCCCGCGGGTTGTCCTCGCGCAGAAACTCCAGCCGGATCAGCGCACGTTGCAGGTGTTCGTAGAACATCTCCATCTCGTCTGCCGTGGCCATTGACGCTCCGGCCCCCTCCCTGGTGGAAGCATCGCCCGGCGGCATGCCGCCGTCCGCCTGCAGCCGTAGTTCGTAGCACATGACCTGTACGGCGGCCGCCAGGTTGAGAGAAGAAAAAGCGTGATTCGCCGGGATCTGCACCAACCGCTGACAGGAGTCCACCTCCGCATTGGTCAAACCCGTGCGTTCCCGTCCGAACAGGATTGCCACGGGGTGGCGATCACTCTCCGCTGCCAGTTCCGCCGCCGCCGAGCGGGGCGTGCGGAACGGCGAGGACAGGGTACGGCTGCGGGCGCTCAGGCCCACAACCAGCCCGGCGCCCTCTAGGGCGGCAGCGAGATCGCCATGCACCACGGCCTGCTCGAGCAGGTCGTCGGCTCCGGCAGCCATGGTACGGGCGTCCGGGTGAGGCCACTGCATCGGACTGACCAGATGCAGTGCATCCAGCCCCATGGTTTTCATGGCCCTGGCCGCCGAACCGATATTCGCTGCCAGTTGCGGCTCTACCAGCACGATACGAATATTCCCGCCCTGCATGTGCATCCTCCCGCCTGCGCTGCGCCCTGCCCCGTGAACCGGGGCGATCGCATTGTACCCGCGTTGGGCCGCACGGTCCCGCTGGCGAGGCGCGGACACCGTTGCGGGAGAATTGCGATGAGGCACCGCCGTCTCCGGCCCGCAGGCATGTGCATTCGGCACGGTATTCCTGTTATGCTCCGTTCCGCTCCCCGGAGGCCAACGAGTCGAACGAGATTCCATGAACCCCATGGTCAATATTGGTGTGCGCGCAGCGCGCAACGCCGGCACGATCATCGCGCGACACGTGGATCGCCTGGACCGGGTGCGAGTGGAGTCGAAAGGAATCAACGACTATGTCAGCGACGTGGACCGGATGGCCGAGCAGGAGATCGTCAACATCCTGCACAAGGCCTACCCCGACCATGCCATCCTCGCCGAGGAATCCGGCGGCAATGCGGACGCGGAGTACGTCTGGATTGTCGACCCCCTAGACGGCACCACCAACTTCCTCCACGGCTTCCCCCATTTCGCGGTGTCCATTGCCCTCCGTGTCCGGGGCGAGCTGGAAGCGGCCGTCATCTATGACCCGCTGCGGCAGGAACTGTTCACCGCCCATCGCGGCGGCGGCGCGATGCTGGACGGCCGCAAGATCCGGGTCCCGAACAACAAGAGCATACAGGGTCGCCTCATCGGCACCGGATTCCCCTTCAAGTACCCGCAACAACTGCCCGCCTACCTGGAGATGTTCCGGGCCGTGAGCCAGCGCGCCGCGGATCTGCGAAGGGCGGGTTCGGCAGCCCTGGACCTTGCCTACGTCGCCTGCGGACGGCTGGACGGATTCTGGGAACTGGGGCTCAGGCCCTGGGACATCGCCGGCGGCGCATTGCTCGTTCGCGAAGCCGGCGGCGTGGTCTGCGACTTCAATGGCGATGACGGCTTCCTGGAAAGCGGCAATGTGGTGGCGGGGAGTCCCCGGCTTCTGCACGACCTGTTGCAGGAGATTCGTCCCCATTGCACGCCGGCCATGCTCACACGCTCCTGACGCAAGTCACGATGCACCGTCCCGCCCCTCCCTGCCCCATGATCGGATCTACAACCACGCTTCGGTGGATGGAGGCACGGGCATCGGGGAGGCGGACCAACAGCCGAGCCGGCGGCAGGAAACCGACCCGGACTTGCAGGGAGACCGACAACCGGCGAGGCTGAATGGATTCCAGGGAACGAATGCTGGAGGAAACAATGACGCGGTTCATGACCCTTATCGGCGCCGGATGCCTGTTGCTGCTGGAGACGGCCGTGGCCGAGGCTGGCGGCTGGCACGCCGTCGCCTTCATGTACCATCGCTTCGGTGAGGAGCAGTACCCGGCGACCAACGTGACCATGGAACAGTTCGAGGCACACCTGGACCACCTTGAGGAGGAGGGTTACCAAGTGTGGCCCATCGAGCGTATCGTGGGACACATGCAGGAAGGCGAGGACGTACCGGACCGCACGGTCGCCATCACCATCGACGACGCTTATCGCTCCGTGTACGAAGCGGCGTTCCCGTTACTTCGGGAACGGGGTGTGCCGTTCTCCGTATTCGTCGCCACCGATCCGATCGACGAGGGTCTGCCCGGCTACATGACGTGGGAGCAGATGCGGGAAATGCAGGAGCACGGCGCCACCTTTGCCAATCACTCCGCCACCCACGACCACCTGATCCGTCGCCGTACCGGCGAGGACGAGGATCGTTACCGGCAGCGCATACACGATGACCTGGCGCGGGCGCAGGAGCGTCTTGAAGCGGAACTCGATCCCGACCACCTTGCCATGCTCGTTGCCTACCCCTACGGCGAGTACAATGAGGCCGTCGCCGGAATTGCACGGGATATGGGGTTCGTCGCCCTGGGGCAGCACTCGGGAGCCATCGGACCCTACAGCGAC
>SLLM01000385.1 GCA_007134055.1 Ectothiorhodospiraceae bacterium
ATGCGCAGTTCCCCGGCGGAACCGTTCCGCTACCTGCACCTCCCCGCGGATTCCCGGGGTCGCCCCGACACCTTCCTTGAGTTTCATGCCATCCTGTCCGGTAGCGAACGGTTGCGGGTGGCTTCCGAGCGGGCGGCTGCACAGGTCATGTCCGAGTTCGGCCTGGGAGACAGCGGCCTGGAACCGCAGATCGCGGCCACGGCCCGGGATCTGGTGCGGCGACTGCTGGAAGAGAGCTTCCCCGCGGTCCTGGAGCATCTGGAGCACACCATGCGGGAGCGGGACGTGCCGGAGAATCGGCAGGAGCTGCTGATGCGGTTTTCACGGATGGCGCTGGAGCGGACACTGTGGGAGGCTTACCGGGAAGCAGCGGAGCTCGAGCGCGAGGATTCTCCGGAAGAACTCGGCGAGGCACGGCAGGTGTTCTTTCGTGATGCGATCAACGCCATCGACGCGCTGGATGAATACGGCGCACCGCTGTTCCTGGAACTGCGGGATTTCGATCACCGCCAGGCTACCGGGCTGATGATCGCGCGGGCCCCGGGGAAGAACATCGTCTACTTCGGTTCGGGGCTGCTGGTGCTCGGCATCGTGCTGATGTTCTATGTCAGCCACCGCCGCGCCTGGTGCCTGATTCGGCGGGACCGCTCCGGGGGCACGCGCGTACTGCTGGCCGCGGTCAGCCAGCGGGATCCGATCGGGTTCCGGAAGGTATTCTCGTCTCTCGGGGAAGAGTTGCAGCACCGGCTTCAGGGGCGGGAAGAGAATTCCACGGACGAACCACCACGCAGCGCTTGAGGAATTGTCATGAGTACGCCACAGGAAACCATGATCCAGGACTTCGACGAGCGTGGGTTCCTGCGCCGGCTCGGCTGGTTCGACTGGGTCTGGGCGATGGCGTTTCTGCTGGGGACGATCTACGCCAGCTACCATTTCAGCCCCTGGATGGACCGCTACGAGCACGCCATCCTCTACATGACCTACGGGATTACCGTATGGATCGGCTGGGCGTGGAAGCCGGCGCGGCTCTTTACCACCGTGGTGGCCGCGGTGACCCTGTTTGCCCTGTTCCGCTATCCCGAACTGGAGGCGGCAAACCGGGACTTCTTCCTCAACTATCTGCTGTCCAGCCAGTCCGCGATCATGTGGATGTGCGCGCTGTTCCCCGCGGCAACCGTGTTCTATTTCGTTGGCGTTGTGGGGCGGGCGTCGTTCCCGGCCCGGGTGGGTTCAGCGCTCATGTGGGGTGCGGCTGGCGCCGCGCTGGTCGGATTGCTGGTGCGCTGGTGGGAGTCCTACCTGATTGCACCGGAAGTAGGCCGCATTCCCGTGACCAACCTCTACGAGGTCTTCGTCCTCTTCGGACTGTGCACCGGCCTCATCTACCTCTACTACGAGCAGCGCTACCGGACCCGGGCGCTGGGCGGATTCGTCGGGCTGGTACTGACCGCCTCCGTGGGATTCCTGCTGTGGTATCACTTCGATCGCCAGGCGCACGAGATCGACCCGCTCATTCCCGCCCTGCAGAGCTGGTGGATGAAGATCCACGTTCCCACCAATTTCGTTGCCTACGGGGCATTCTCCATTGCCGCGATGATCGGTGTCGCCTACCTGGTGTATGCCCGCAACCCTGATGCATGGCTGCGGCGCGGCCTGCCCGGCCCCGACGTCATGGATGACATCATGTACAAGAATATCGCCCTCGGGTTCGTCTTCTTCACGGTGGCGACCATACTCGGGGCGCTGTGGGCGGCGGAAGCCTGGGGCGGCTACTGGTCCTGGGATCCGAAGGAGACCTGGTCCCTGATCCTGTGGCTCAACTACGCCGCCTGGCTCCACCTGCGCTTTACCAAGGGCTGGCGGGGTGTGCCGATGGCGATCTGGGCGATAATCGGCCTGCTGGTGACAACGTTCACCTTCCTCGGCGTCAATATCTTCCTCTCGGGGCTACACTCCTACGGGGAGCTCTGAGTACTTCAGCACTTCCCAGGGGGCACGATCGAGGGCACCTTTCCAGGGACGGCGGGTCAAACGCATCAGCAAATAATCGGGAGTAAGGATTCATGTTCAAGCGGACCGCGATACTGCTGGCCGGCACCGTGCTGCTGCTTGCCGGGGTGGTGCAGGCGGAGCGTTTCGAGGAAGGTACCCACTACAGGACCCTGGATCAGCCGCAATCCACGGTGGACGAGGAGCGCATCGAAGTCCGGGAGTTCTTCTCGTACGCCTGTCCCTTCTGCCACCAGTTCTACCCGACCATGCGGCGGTATATGGACCGGGCTCCGGATGACGTGGTTGTCGTCCATCATCCGGTGGTGTTCCGGGCGGACTGGGAAGTGCTCGCCCGCGCCTACCTGGTGGCGGATTACCTGGATATCGTGGAGGACGTGCACGGCGCCGTGTTCGTTGCCTATCACGAGGAGAACCAGCGGCTGCGCTCCGTGGAGGATGCCCAGGTGCTCTTCGGCCGGTATGCGGATGTGAATGCCGATGAAGTCGCCGATGCCTGGGATTCGTTCGGCGTGCAGACCGCCCTGAACCGATACCAGCGCCACGCACAGGCCGTCGGGGTCAGCGCCACACCGTCGCTGACGGTCAACGGCAAGTACTACGTCGACGGACGCATGGCGGGAAGCCTGGACAACCTCCTGCAGATCGTTGACTACCTTGTCGACAGGGAGAGGCAGGCCGCCCAGTGAGCGCGGTGCAACCCAACAGCGGCATGAGCGATGAGGGTGAGGCCACCGAACCTGTGCCGGGTGCCCCGCCCCGGGCGGAGTGCCCGCAACGCCTGCGGGTGATGAGCTACAACATCCAGACCGGTATGCGCACGCGCCACTTCGGCGACTACCTCACCCGCAGCTGGCAGCACCTGTTCCCGCACTCGGACAGGCCCAGGAACATTGATCGCATCTCCGATCTGCTGACCGATTTCGACCTGGTGGGCCTGCAGGAAGTGGACGGGGGCAGTCTGCGCAGTGGTTTCGTCAACCAGACGCAGTATCTGAGTGATCGCGCCGGTTTCCCGTACTGGGCGGATCAGACCAACCGCCGGATCGGTCGCCTTGCCCGTCACAGCAATGGCCTGCTGGCCAGGTTCCGTCCCATCGAGATCCGCGAGCATCGCCTGCCGGGGATGATCCCCGGCAGGGGAGCCCTGCACTTGCGCTTCGGCGGCGTTGAGGAAGACCTCGACGTGCTTCTCATGCACCTCTCCCTGGGGCGGCGCACGCGCATGTCGCAGCTGTCGTTCATTGCCGAGCTGATCCAGGATCACCGCAACGCGGTGGTCATGGGTGACCTCAACTGCCGCGGCGACAGTCCGGAACTGCGCCATCTGCTGGCACGTACCAGTCTGCGCGAGCCGCTGGATGACCTGAACACGTATCCGAGCTGGCGCCCCCACCGCAACATCGATCACATCCTGGTGACCGAGACACTCTCGGTGAAGAAAGCGGAAGTGGTGGATTACCCGCTTTCGGACCACTTGCCGATCATGATGGAACTGGGTCTGCCCGACGGGGTCAGGCTGCTCACCTAGTGCCCCTTGACTGGAGTTGGCAGCCCTCCCCCAAGGGGTGCCGATGCCGTAGTTTCAACCCGCCCCGTTGGTGCTGCGTGTTTCAAGCATGTCGCGCAGCTCGGCTGCGCTGCAGGGGCCGCTGTGCAGGAAACCCTGGCTGAGGTCGCATCCGTTGTCCCGCACGAAGGCGAGCTGCTCCTGGGTCTCCACGCCTTCGGCCACGGTTCGCAGCTGGAGCTGATGCGCCATCGCGACGATGGCGATGATGATGGCCTTGTCGTTATCGTCGGTGAAGATATCCTGAACGAAGGAGCGATCGATCTTCAGCACCGTGACAGGCAGATGCTTGATCTTGCTGAGGCTTGAGTAACCGGTTCCGAAGTCGTCCACGGCGATTCCCACACCCAGGTCGCGCAACCCCTGTAGCAGCGGCAGACTGCCTTTCTCCCGTTCCATCAGTGTGGTTTCGGTGATTTCCAGGTCGATGGAGTTCGGCGGCAGTCCGTAGCGGCGGAGGACACGTTCCAGGGTGCACGGGAGGCGATCGTCCAGGAGCTGATGCCCCGAGACGTTCACTGATACGCGCGGCATGTGCAGTCCGGCGTGCCGCCAGGCGGCAAGGTCGGCGCAGGCCTGCTCGAGCGCCCAGTCTCCCAGCGGGACGATCAGGCCGGTGTCCTCGGCAACGTCGATGAACTCGTCGGGAGGAATGCTGCCCAGTTCCTCATCGTGCCAGCGTAATAGCGCTTCCGCCCCGACGACCCGGGATGTATCTCCGGCCAGGACCAGGGGCTGGTAGCGGAGTTCGAAGGCCTGTCGTTCCAGCGCGAGGCGCAGGCGTGTCTCCAGCTGGCTGCGGTAGGTTGCACGACGTTCGAGGCTGCGCTCGTAGAAGGCCAGCCCCGCGCGGCCCTGCTGCTTGGCCTGGCGCAGTGCCATCTCGGCATAGCGGAACAGCTCGTCCACGGTCGCCGCGTCCCGCGGATAGCAGGCGATACCCACGGAGGACGATACCCGCAGTTCATGGCCGGCGATGCGCACCGGCTCGCCGAGGATGGCCCGCAACCGATGTACCTGGCGCAGCAGCTGACCGCCGCCCGAGCGCTCCAGCGACAACGTGACCAGGAACTCGTCGCCGCCCCAGCGACCCAGCGGGTAGCCGTTGGTCGCGAAGGCCTCGAGCCTGCCGCTGAGGGACTTCAACAGCAGGTCTCCAACGTCGTGACCCAGCAGGTCATTGATGTTGCTGGCGTCATCCAGATCCAGAAGCACCAGGGCCAGGTGGCGGTCCGCGTGTTCCGTGAAGGCCTGCCTGAGCCGTTGTCGCAACAGCATCCGGTTCGGCAGCCCGGTGAGACGATCGAAATAGGCCAGGCGGAAGATCCGCTGTTCCGACTGCTTCCGCTGCAGGGCGCCGGCAAGGATTTCCCCCGCCGAGGTCAGCAGGCGGACCTCCTCTTCTCCCCAGACCCGTGGTCCTCTGGCCGTGTCGCAGCCAACGAACGCCTGCAACCGCCCGGAATGGACAATGGGAACCAGAACCAGGGATTTCAGCCCGTGACTGCGGAACAACTGGTGCTCGGCGTGGGCTTCGCTGGGGAGCATGTCGAGGTCGCTCACGCGCACGACGTGGCGGTTGCAGAACTGGCGCATCATCCACGGGAGCCGGTTGGCGGCGAGCCGTTGGCCGAATCCGGAACCGGCGTCTGCCTCATCACTGCCCCGGCCATGGGTGTGGAGCATGTAGTGCTCATGCTTGACGAACTGGTAGAGGTAGATACGCTCCGCTTTGCAGTACTCTCCGATCTGCTCCAGGGCCTGCTCTATCGCCTGGTCGATGCGCTCCGGCGGAACGTTGATGAATCGGGTGGAAAAGCTCCGCAGCAGGCGCTCCACTGCGTAGTGCCGTGCCAGGGCGGAGTCCGTCGCCTGCTGTGCGGTCACGTCCCGGGCGATGCAGATGATCCGGTCAGCCGGAAGCTGGCGCAGGACTGCCGTGAACGCCCGGGGGCGGTCGTCGGCGTTGCCGGAGCCGGGCCACAGGAAAGTGACCGGTTCCGCGCCGTCGTGTTCCCTGCAATGGGCGAGGGCTCGGCGAAAGGCGATTCGGTCGCTCGCCGACAGGCGCGCATCGGCGCTCTCGCCAGGCCGCAGGCCCAACGCTGGTCCGAAGCCGCGGAATTCCTTGACCACCCTGCCCCGACGGTCCAGGACGAGAACGGTGTCCCTGCTAGATTGTGCCACAGCCAGGAGTTCGGCAGGCGTCAGCGCTGCCTCGGCAGGCGGGGCCTCCCGCAGCAGGACCCCCGCATCCCCGTCATCGCCCTGGGAGTCGTCAGACATGGGCTACCGGCTCCGGGGCGTGCCGCCGTCGGTCACCATGGCGGGGTGGAGCGTGGAGTGGACTAGTCATTCTAGTTCTGCTTGTTCGCCAGTACGCTTGGTTACGCCCAGACATGCGCGCCTTGTCTCTGGTGGACGCTACGCGGCCTCTCCCTGACTCCGTTGGCCGTCTTCCTTCTCGACTGGGGGCGACTGTAGCACAGACCTTTCCCCCGTGTTCAGTGGCGAAGCGGCCATGATGGGCCGCACAGGCGGTTTACAGGCCTTCGTATTGCTGCGTATGCTCGATACGCTGCGAACAAAAACCGGATCCTCAGGAGGCAAGAACATGATTGGAAAGGTTCGGACCGTCGGTGTTGCGGCCGCTCTGTCACTGGCTGTCAGTGGCGCCGCCATGGCCGATGAACTGCGAATCGGCGCCCTGGTTCCTACCACCGGCGACCTGCAGGTCTACGGTGAGACATCGCTGAATGGCATTCGTCTGGCGGTTGACGAGATCAACGCGGCCGGTGGCGTCCTGGGAGAGCCCATCACCCTGCGTACGGGCGACACCCAGACCAGCCCCCAGGCCGGCGTGGATGCCGCTCAGCGACTGGCGACGGTGGATGGCGTGCATGCCTTCGTCGGCGCCCTGTCGAGTGGTGTGACCATCCCGGTCGCCCAGAGCGTCAGCCGTGTTGAGCAGATCCCCCAGATCAGTGGCGCCTCCACGTCGCCGGTGATCACCGAGCTGGATGACGATGATTTCCTGTTCCGTACCGTACCCTCGGATGCGTTTCAGGGTGTAGCCCTGGCGGAGATCGCCCTGGAGGAAGGGTACGATAACCTGGCGGTCCTCTACATCAACAATGACTACGGGCTCGGCCTCGCGGAGTCGTTTGCCGAGGCGTTCGAGGCGCGAGGGGGAACGGTGGCCAATTCGGCGTCCTACGAACCCGGCCAGTCGTCCTACCGGGGCGAACTGCGGCGGGTGGGCCGCGGCGATCCCCAGGGCCTGGTGCTGATCGGTTATCCCGAGAACGGCCAGACAATCGTCCGCCAGTCACTGGAAGGCGGCTTTTTCGAGCAGTTCGTGTTCACTGACGGCCTGCGCTCTCCCGAGATGATCGCGGCGATCGGCGCCGAGTTCATGGATGGCACCATCGGCTCCGCCCCCAGGGCGATGGATGACAACCCGGGCGCAGAGTATTTCCGCGATGCCTATCGCGAGGCGCACGGAGAGGTGCCGCCACAGCCGTTCATGGACTCCGCCTACGATGCCGTCTACCTGATCGCCCTGGCGGCTGAGCGGGCGGGATCCGTGGATCGGACCGCCATTCGCGACAACCTGCGTGCAGTTGCCGCGCCCCCGGGAGAGCCGGTGTATCCCGGCGAATGGTCGCGGGCCGTGGAGCTGCTTGCCGCGGGCGAGGACATCAACTACGAGGGCGCGTCCGGTAGCGTGGATCTCGACGAAGTCGGCGACGTCCCGGGGACCTTCGCCCACTGGCGGGTGGAAAACGGTGAAATCGTCGACGTGCGGGTGTTCGCTCCCGAGGAATGACATTCTCCCGCGGGCCTGACGGCGCAGCCGTCAGGCCCGCTCCTTCCGATTGGCCACCTTCCCGAACGGCACGGTCTTTGGTGCTCTCTCCGGCAGCAATCCCTGTGGCCGGCTGATGAGAATTACCTGCAGCAGCACCCCGATGAGAATGACCCGCAGGGGGCCGGACTGGCCGCTCCATGCGTCCGGCAGGGCGGCACTCATGAAGAACTCGCTGCCCGACCAGATCGACCAGATGACGACCGCGCCCAGCAGCGCCCCCTTGTTATTGCCACTGCCCCCGGCGATCAGCATGACCCAGACCAGGAATGTACCGTAGAGGGGCATGAAGGCCTCGGGACTGAGAAAGCCGAAGTAATGGGCGTACAGGGCCCCGCCGAGACCCATGATGGCCGATCCGGCCACGAATGCCTGCAGGCGAAAGCGGCCGATATCCTTGCCGGCGGCTTCCGCCGCCGGTTCGTTTTCGCGGATTGCCCGCAACACCCGGCCCCAGGGTGACTGGCGGGCGCGTTCCACCAGGAAGTACACCGCCACGAGAAACGTGGTGACCACGATCAGCGTGCCCATCGCCGAGGTCAGACCCAGCGTCTGGAAGACCCCGGCGAAGGGCCGATCGATCCCGGACATGCCGCGCACACCGTTGGTCAACCAGCTCTCGTTGGCGATGATCAGGCGCAGGGTCTCGGCAATGCCGATGGTTGCGATCGCCAGGTAGTCGGTCCGCAGGCGCGCCGTGATCCAGCCGATCAGCAGCCCCAGCAGGGCGGATGCGACCATCGCACCAGCGATACCGACCAGGAAGGGATGGCCGAATCCGCCGACGTGCCAGGGGCTCTCCGGCACGGTCAGGATGGCGCTGGTGTAGGCGCCCACGGCAAAGAAGCCCGCCACCCCGATATTGAACTGGCCGGTGAACCCCCACTGCATGTTCAGGCCGAGGGCGAGAATGGCGTAGATTCCCACGAAGGTGAAAAAGGACACCAGGTAGGCTGCGATCCCGGATAGCTCCATTACAGCGTCCCCTTGAAAATGCCCTGTGGGCGCACGATCAGCACCGCCACCATGATCACGAAGGCAACCGCCGGCTTGTACGACGGCTCCAGGTACAGGGTGGAGATCTCCATTGCCAGGCCGATGATCATGCCCCCGGCGATGGCGCCGTAGGGGCGGCCGATGCCGCCGAGTATGGCGGCCGCGAACACCGGCAGGAGGATGTTCCAGCCCATGGTCGGCGTCAGGCGTGAATCCATGCCCAGCAGGACGCCGGCACCTGCCGCCAGCATGCCCCCGAGTATCCAGGTGATCAGGATCACCCGCTCGGCGGGGATCCCGGTGACCAGGGCCAGGTCCATGTTGTCGGACATGGCCCGCATGGCCTTGCCCATGCGTGTGCGGGTCAGGAACAGGTGCAGGGCGGCGACGATCAGCACTGCCGCGAGCAGGATCCAGACGTGGTTCGGCACGATGGCGATGTCGCCGAACCACCAGGGGCGCTGGATGCCGCCGGTGTAGCTGTAGACGTTGGGCCCCCAGACGAGTTGCACGACACTGCGCAGTACCAGGGCCATGCCGAACGAGGAAATCAGCAGGATGACCGGCTGGGTACGGCGGATGTGCTTGTAGACCGCCTGATCCACCAGCAGGGCGGTCAGGGCCGCCCCGACCATGCCTGCCGGCAGCGCCCACCACACCGGTGCCCCGGTGAAGACCAGGAAGGAGAGGCCGACGTATGCGCCGATCGTCATCAGGTCGCCATGGGCGAAATGCGCAAAGCGCAGGATGCCGAAGATCATGGAGACACCGATGGCCCCCAGGGTCAGTATGCTGCCGAGCACGATTCCGTAGATGCTCAGCTGGATCAGGTCGATGAGCAGATCCACGCGGTCAGCCCCCCAGGAACATTTCGGCAACCTCCCGGTTGGCCAGCAGATTCGGCCCCGTGTCCTCGTGGCGGTTGGCCCCGGTTGCCAGCACGTAGCCCCGGTCGGCGATGGCCAGGGCCTGCTTGGCGTTCTGCTCCACCATCAGGACGCCGATGCCGAGGGCCTGGATCTCGCGGATCCGGCCAAAGGTCTCGTCGATCAGTAACGGTGACAGCCCCGCCGTGGGCTCGTCCAGCATGAGGAGTTCCGGATCGATCATCAGCGCGCGTCCCATGGCAACCATCTGCCGTTCGCCTCCGGACATCAGGCCCGCCTGCTGTCGGCGGCGGTCCCGCAGTTTCGGGAACACCGCATAGACCTTCTCGAGGCGCGGCCGCAGATCCCCGGACAGCAGGAATGCCCCCATCTCCAGGTTCTCCTGGACGGTCAGCGAAGGGAACACGTTCTTCTCCTGCGGAACGTACGCCACTCCCCGTTTCACCATCTGTTCGGGACGCGCATTGGTGATGTCCTCGTCCTTGTAGCGTACCTGCCCCTTGCGTATGCGCAGCAGGCCGAACACCGCCTTCATGACCGTTGACTTTCCGGCGCCGTTGGGGCCCACGATCACGACGATCTCGTCCCTCTCCACCCGGACGCTGGCCCCCTTGAGGATGTCGGCACCGCCGTATCCCCCGTAGATGTCCGCTACCAGCAGGAGACTCATCCCGGTGCCCCCATCCGGCCGCTGGCACCGCCGCCGAGATAGGCCTCACGTACACGTTCGTCCTGGCGGATTGCTGACATGGGGCCCGACGCGATCAGGGCGCCGTTGGCCATCACGTGCACGGGGTCGCAGAGCCTGCTGATCAGGTCCATGTCGTGCTCGATCAGGCAGAACGTGTAGCCCCGTTCCGTATTGAGGCGCTGGATGGCCTCGGACAGCTTGCCGAGGAGGGTGCGGTTGACCCCGGCGCCCGGTTCATCCAGGAGCACCGACCGGGCGTCGGTCATCATCGTGCGGCCCAGGTCGAGTAGTTTCTTCTGGCCTCCGGAGAGGTTGCCGGCCAGTTCATCCGCCACGTGGCCGATCTCCAGGAAGTCCAGCACTTCGTCGACCCGCTCAAGTACACGGCGATCCTCTTCCCGCACCCGCTTCCAGCGGAACCACGTCTTGAACAGGTTTTCGCCGGCCTGACCCGCCGGCACCACCATGAGATTCTCCCGAACCGTCATGCGGGAGAACTCGTGAGGGACCTGGAAGGTCCGTACCAGTCCCTTGTGGAACAGCTGATGGGGGCGCTGGCCGGTGATGTTCTCGTCTTCCAGGAAGATCCTGCCCCGGTCCGGGCGGATCAGGCCGGCAACGATATTGAACAGCGTGCTCTTGCCCGCCCCGTTGGGGCCGATGAGCCCGGTAATGCTGCCCTCGGCCACGGTGAAGGAAACATCGTCAACCGCCTGGATGCCACCGAAGGCCTTGGATACATGCTCGATCCTGATCAAAATCCGGTCTCCCCCCGTGACGCCTTTACGGCGGCTGTCCCAGTGTGCCGGTACTGCGAGGTGCCAACCAACTCCCGCAAGCATGTCGCCGCCCGGCAGCCCGGCTGGCCATCATGCTTCGGCATGGGTTGACGAAATCCAGTGCGATTGTACTGGGGTGGCTCATGAGTGCAATTGCCGAGCCCTGGAAATGGTGACATGGATCCGGAAACGCCCGTAGCGGCAGCCGCCGGCGGGGAAGGGGGAAAGAAAAGGCCGCTCCAGCGGGAGCGGCCGGATCGCCGAAGGGCGGCGAAGGAGGGAGGATCTTCAGCGCCAGCCGACCCGGTCGGCGATGCGTACAGCCTCCGGGTTGTTGCGGCCGAGTACGCTGATGTCGAGTTCATCGAAGCGGATTGGACCCCAACCGTCGACCACCGGGTCGACGGGCACGTCGTCGACCACCGGGAATTCGTGGTTGGCCCTGGCGAAGAGTTCCTGGGCTTCGTCCGAGGCCAGGAACTCCAGGAAACGCACGGCATTGTCCCGGTTCGGGGCCCCGGCCACGACGCCGGCGCCGCCGATGTTGACGTGGACCCCGCGATCCGCCTGGTTGGGGAAGATGAGGCCGACCCGGTCGGCGGCATCCCGGTCGCTCTGGTTATCGGAGGTCGCCAGGCGCACGTAATAGTAGTGATTGGCGACGCCGATCTCGCACTCGCCGGCGGCGACACCACGAATCTGGTCCGTGTCCCCCCCCTGGGGCTGGCGTGCCAGGTTCCCGACCAGGCCCCGGGCCCATTCGGTAGCGCCGTCCACCCCGTGGGCGTCGATCATGGAGGCGAGCAGGGACTGGTTGTACACGTTGTTCGAGGAGCGGATGCAGATCTGCCCCTCGAACTGTGGATCCGCCAGGTCCTCGTACCTGTCGATCAGCGAGGAATCGAAAGCCTCCTTGTTGTAGTAGATCAGCCGCATTCGCTGGCTGAAGCCAAACCACAGGCCCTCGGGGTGGCGGAGGTAATCCGGGATTCGCTCCCGCAGCACGTCGGACTCCGTCTCCTGAAGTACACCGGCCTCCTCGGCGCGCCAGAGGCGGCCGGCATCCACGGTGAGCAGCACGTCGGCCGGGCTGGCGATACCCTCCCGGCGGATCCGTTCGATCAGTTGGTCCGAGTCTCCCTCCAGCACCCGCACCGCAACGCCCGTCTGTTCGGTGAAGCGATCGTACAGCTCGGCATCCCCGTCGTAATGGCGGGCGGAGTATACGTTCACCTGGTCCGCGCCGGCGGTGACGACGGCTCCCAGGGCCACGCCTGCTGTCAGGAGCCGTAGTCCGTTGCAGAGGCGATTATTCATGGGATACTCCTCGTGCAGATAGTAATACGAATGACTCTTGTTTGCAGGAAGTAAACACGGCTCTCCGGCGCGGGTCAACCCCTTCCTTTACACCAGTCATGAAGGGTCGTGTCCGCCGGAACGCATCAAAGCGCCAGGTTTACAAATGATTCTTGTTTGCATACCTTGGCGGAAAGTGGCCAACCCTCCGAGGTGCACCATGGCGGGCGTTTCTTCACTGCGGGATCCGTCGATCGTCGAGGAGCGGGATGCCCCGGCCGGGGCGCGCTCGGCGCTGCGCATGACCGGCATCAGCCATCGCTTCGATGACCTGCAGGCACTGGACGACGTCAGCCTGGAGGTTGCTCCGGGCGAAGTGGTCTGCCTGCTGGGGCCCTCCGGCTGTGGCAAGACGACCTTGCTCCGCATTGCCGCCGGCCTGGAGGAGGTGCAGCACGGCCGAGTCCACCTTGACAATCGCCTGGTGGCGGAGGAGCGGGGCCGCTCCGTGCCGCCGGAGCGGCGCAGTGTCGGCCTCATGTTCCAGGATTCCGCCCTGTTTCCACACCTGACCGTGCTGGAGAACGTGGTATTCGGTCTGGGTGCGATGCGTCCCGGCGACCGTGATCGGCGCGGCCGGGAACTACTTGAGCAGCTGCGCATGTCCCGGTTCGCGGACAGCTACCCGCACGTGCTTTCCGGGGGGCAGCAGCAGCGGGTCGCGCTGGCGCGGGCGCTGGCGCCGGCGCCCCGGCTCATGTTGCTGGATGAGCCGTTCGCTGCCCTGGATGCGCGTCTGCGGGATCAGATCCGGGACGATACCCTGCACGCACTCAAGAGCAGTGGAGCCGGAACCCTGCTGGTGACCCATGATCCGGAAGAGGCCATGTTCATGGCCGATCGCATCGCCATCATGAAGGAGGGCCGGATTCTGCAGACCGGGAATCCCGTGGATCTCTACTGCCGGCCCGCCGATCCCTTCGTGGTGACCTTTTTCGGTGACGTCAATTCCTTCGAGGGCGTGGTGGAGAATGGCGAAGTGGTTACCCCCGTGGGCCGGGTGGAGGCGACCGGGCTACCGGAAGGCGGTCGCGCCCAGGTGCTGATCCGCCCCGAGGCTGTGCGGGTCGTGGTGGTGGGTGACCCCGGGGCGCATGACCGCACCCACGTGATCATGTCCCGGTTGCTCGGCCGGACCAGCCTCGCGCACCTGTGTGTGCATACCGATCGCGGCGAGGAGTACCACCTGCACTCCCGGATGCCGGGGGTGTTCCTGCCGGAGGAGAACCAGCCGGTGGAACTGCAACTGGACCGCAGTCAGGTATTCGTGTTCCCTGCCGATCGCTAGTGTGCCTGGTCAGGAGCTCGCGTCAGCCCCCGTGGCCGGGCCGCGACTTGCGCATGGCGACACTGAGCAGCACCACCGGAATGATGCCGACGACAACGATGGCCAGTGACGCGGTGGAGGCCTGACTCAGGCGCTCGTCGGAAGCCAGGTCGTAGGCGCGTACCGCCAGGGTATCGAAATCGAACGGGCGCAGGATGATGGTCGCCGGCAGCTCCTTCATGACGTCCACGAAGACCAGGATCCCCGCCGCCAGCAGGCTGCCACGCATGATGGGCGCGTGCACCAGCCGCAGTGTCGTGCCCGCGCTCTTGCCGAGAGTGCGGGAGGCGGCATCCATGCTTGGTGTCACCTTGTCCAGACTCGCCTCCACCGCGTTGTAGGATACCGCCAGGAAACGGACGACATAGGCGTACACCAGGGCCACCATGGTGCCGGTGAAGATCAGCCCCGGCAGGATGCCGAAATGATGGTGCATGAAGGTATTGACCCGATCGTCCATCCAGCCCAGCGGGATCAGGATCCCCACGGCGATCACCGAACCGGGAACTGCGTAGCCCATGGAGGCGAGCCGTGCCGCTGCGGAGGTGATCCGGGACCGCCGCAGCCGGACTCCGTAGCTGAGCAGCAATGCCAGCAACACCGCCACGATGGCGGCGACGGTGGCGAGCATCAGGCTGTTCCAGGCGAACTCCATGAAACGCACACCGAGCAGGGCATCACCGTCGCGCAGGGTCATCGAGGCCAGCAGCCAGGCCGGCACCAGGAAACCCACCAGGACCGGTGTGGCGCAGGCGGTGAAGGCCAGCAGGCCGCGCAGGCCGCGCAAACGGTACTGGGGCAGCTCCCGGTAGCGACTGGAGGTGTGGAAATACCTTGCCTTGCCCCGTGACCACCGTTCCAGCAGCACCAGAACCAGAACGAATGCCAGCAGGCAGGCGGCGAGCTGTGCGGCAGCAACCTGCTCCCCGAGCCCGAACCAGGTCCGGTAGATGCCGGTGGTGAACGTGTCGATGCCGAAAAACTGCACGGCACCGAAGTCGTTGAGGGTCTCCATCAGGGCCAGTGCCACGCCTCCGGCGATGGCCGGCCGGGAGAGGGGCACCGCCACGCCGTAGAAGAGCTGCAGGGGTGAGCGCCCCAGGGTGCGCCCTACTTCCAGGACGCACACCGACTGCTCCAGGAACGCGGCCCGTGACAGCAGGTACACGTACGGGTAGAGCACCAGGGACATCAGGGTGATGGCGCCGCCCAGGGAGCGGATATTGGGGAAATAGTAATCCCCGCGGCTCCAGTCAAACACTTCCCGGAGCCAGGTCTGTACCGGTCCGGTGAACTGCAGCAGATCCGTATAGGCGTAGGCGATCACGTAGGTGGGAACGGCGAGCGGAAGCAGCAGCGCCCACTCGAATACCCAGCGGCCGGGGAAGCGGCACATGACCACCAGCCAGGCAGTTCCAACCCCGATGATCAGGGTCCCGGCGCCGACGCCGAGCAGCAGACCCAGGGTGTTGGTAAGGTAACGGCCGAGGACTGTCGCGCCCAGGTGGCTCCAGATATCCCCGGCCGGAACGATCACATGGGCGAGCACGGTTGCCACCGGCAACGCAATTAGTGCGGCGATGGCAATGGTCAGCAAGGTCCAGCCGCTTACCCGGGTGCGGATGGCGTGCCTCGGCCCGCGGCCGGATGTCGTACCCCTGGCTGCCAAGCGTCACTCCTCATCAACGAGGTAGGGCTGTCGGGGTGGCCGGGCGGTGCCCGAACCGGAAAACGCCCGTGAGCCGCCGCCGGCAGCGACCCATTCCGAGGGTTGCTGCCGAAACGGCCGGAAAATGAAAATGGTAACGATTCGCGAAGGCGTATGCACGGCCTGCGGGGATGTCGCCGGCGTCAGGCCTTGTCAAGCAGGGCCTGCAGCCAGTGGCCCGCGCGATCCGCCTTGGTGTTGAGGTAGCGCCGGTTGTGGTGGTTGAGCGTCCCCAGCAGGGGTTGTCGCGCCGTGACCTGGATGCCCCCTGCCTCCAGGGCCCGGACCTTCCCGGGATTGTTGGTGAGCAGGCGCACCCGTGCCACATCCAGGTAGTGCAGCATGGCGACTGCCGCCTCGTACTGGCGCTCGTCGGCGCTGAATCCAAGGGTGCAGTCCGCGTCCACCGTGTCCAGTCCGTCGTCCTGCAGGCGATACGCCCGCAGCTTGTTGGCCAGACCGATGCCACGTCCTTCCTGGGCCAGGTAGAGCAGTACTCCCCCGCCCTGCCCGGCGATCTCGCGGACGCTGGCACGAAGCTGTTCGCCGCAGTCGCAGCGCAGGCTGCCGAACAGGTCGCCGGTCAGGCAGGCCGAGTGCAGGCGAACGGTGACGGGATCCGGCCAGTCCGACTGTTCGCCGATGAGTATGGCGACATGTTCCTGGACGCCGCCCGCCTCGCGGAACAGTACGAACCGGCTCTGTTCCGACCCTTCCAGCGGCACGACGGCGTCGCTGGTATGGCTGACCTGCAGTTGCGGTGCGGTGGACAGCGCCTGTGCCTGCTCGTCGGGCACGTCCAGGATGGTACCGTCAGCGATCAGCGAAGCCAGTTCCGCCGGTGGGGTATCGCCGGTAGCGGTGACCACTGCCGCCGGAATCAGGCGGCCGGCGCGCGCCAGGGCCAGGGCCGCGGCTTCCGCCCTGCTCGTGGCGCGCAGGCGGTGGTTCGGCATTGCCGGCGGCAGTGGCCCGGCCGCGCAGCACAGACCGAGAATATCCGCCACCGTCAGGCCGCCGTCCAGGGGCAGGCTGACGCCGCTGTCGGACTCGGTGCAGAATCCGGCCGCGCGCGCCCGGTGGGACGTCAGGACCAGCCGGGGTTGCTCACGGCCCAGGCGGCGCAGCCGCTCCAGCGTTTCCCCTTCCAGGCCCTCCACGGGCGCAGCGAGGACGCCCCCGTCCGGTGCCGATATATGCACGGGCTGACCCCTGCGGAGGTCGAATGCCCCACGTTCTGCCTGATGCATGTTCCGTATGAACCCTGTTGCGGATGAACTTCGCCCGCGCACGGGCCTGCGCCGGGTATGCGTCCGAGACAGGACAGCGACCCGACAGCCGCCGCGGATGCCTCCGCGGCGCCGCATCATTGTATCAGGTGTGGCGAGTCGGGCACGCTGGTTTCCTGGCAGGTCTCCCTCACGGGATCCCGCGGCCGCCTACAGGCGGCGCAGCGTATCCGCGAGTTCCAGCAGGCTCTGCAGCGTATGGGCCGGGTGTAGCTGGTCCAGGTAGGGTAGTGCAGCGCGCATGGCCCGTGCCTGCGGTGCGTACCCCGGACGCCCCATCAGGGGGTTCAGCCAGACCAGGCGTCCGGCGCGCCGGCGCAGCTCGGCGAGGGCGCTGGTCAGCGTCTGCGGCTCGCCGGTATCGAGGCCGTCGCTGAGGATGATCACGACCGATCGGCGCCGCACCGCCTCCCCGTGCAGGCGATTGAAGTCGGCGATGCTGGCGCCGATGCGCGTGCCGCCGGACCAGCCCTCGGACAGCAGATTGAGTTTCTGCCTCATGCCTGCGGCGGACGAATCCCGCAGGGCATCGGTAATCCTCACCAGGCGGGTGTGGAAGATGAATGCCTCGGAGCCGGGAAACGCTCCCAGGGCGCCGGCAGCAAACCGCAGGAAGCGGAAGCTGTACGGGTTCATCGAGCGGCTCGCGTCCACCAGCAGCACCAGGCTGGGGGGGTGCCGGCGGGGACGCAGCCAGACCGGCTGCAGCGGTGCGCCGCCCTGCGATACGCTGCGTCTGAGGGTCCGACGCAGGCTGAGGCGGGTGCCCTTGCGTACGGTGCGCCAGCGGCGGCGCAGACGGTGCTGCCAGCGGCGCGCCATGCGTTCCATCAGCGCGTCCAGGGCGGCGGATTCGGCGGCATCGTGGAGATGCCGGAAATCCGTCCGTGCCAGACTGTGGGTGCGGCTTGCGCCGCGGCGCTGCCGTTCCGCCGAGGACTCGCCGTTGCCGTTTCCATCCGCCCGTTCCGGCTGCTCATCGCCGCCCTCGGACCGGGGGGCCGGCGCCGCCGCTGATCCTGCTCCGCCGGCGCTGACGGAGCTACCCTGCATGATCCGAAGCGGGTGCCAGTGAGCGCGGAACAGTGCCTCGAACTCCCGCCACTGGTCCGGGGTGCCGCAGTATAGCGGCCGTAGCGCCCGGCAGAGACGGCCCGGGTCCTTGATACCGACATGACGTGCGATCCTCAGCGCGTCATGCTGCTCCTCGATGCCCACCGGCCAGCCGCGCAGCCTCAGGGCATGGCCGAACGCCAGCAGTCCCTCGACGACCGCGGGTTTCATCGACCGGCGGCGGCCAGCGCAGTGACGCGTTCGCGGTGCAGGCTCTCCTGGTCCTGGCGGGTCTTGACCAGACAGGACAGGGTGCCCATCAGGACGTCAGGATCGGCATCCAGGCGTTCGACTCCCAGCCCGGCCAGGGCCGCCGCCCAGTCCAGCGTCTCGGCGATGCCGGGCGCCTTGCGCAGCCCCTGTTGCCGGAGCTGTTGCACGAATTCCACCACCTGCCTCCCCAGGTTCTCCTCCAGCCCCGGCAGGCGGGCGCGGAGGATGGCCAGCTCCTTCGTGGCGTCCGGGTAGTCCAGGTAGTGATACAGGCACCGCCGGCGCAGGGCATCGGAGAGTTCGCGGGTGGCATTGCTGGTCAGCACTACCCGGGGCCTGCTGCGCGCCTGCATGGTCCCGAGTTCCGGAATCGTGATCTGGAACTCGGCCAGCGCTTCGAGGAGGAACGCCTCGAACTCCTCGTCCGCCCGATCGATCTCGTCTACCAGCAGCACCGGTGGTCGGGCCTGGCTGATTGCCTCCAGGAGAGGCCGGCGCAACAGGTACCGTTCCGAGAACAGGGCCGCTTCCGCCTCCGCGCCGCGGCCGTCGGCTTCCATCAGCCGGATCGCGAGAAGCTGGCGCTGGTAATCCCATTCGTAGACCGCGGTCTGGGCGTCCAGGCCCTCGTAGCACTGGAGGCGGATGAGGCGACAGGCGTGGATTTCCGCCAGCGCCTTGGCCACCTCCGTCTTGCCGACTCCGGCCTCGCCTTCCACCAGTACCGGGCGGCCCAGGTGTTCCGCCAGTGCAAGGGTTGTCGCCAGTGCCGGTTCGGCCACATAGCCTGCGGTCGCGAGACGCTTGCCGTAATCCTGGGAGATCATGGTCACCTTTGGCTGCAGAGCCTGCTGATCGGTTGCCGGATGAAGGCCGCCGCATGTGTCCTCCGCGGCGGCTTCGGAGCGGCCACGTCGTGCTCATTGTCCAGCATTCTGGCGCCAAGGGAAGCCACCTGACCCCGGATTCGATGTCGGCGGCGGCAGCGCTGGCAGCAGGGGGCCGGTCACCGGGGAGACTGGCCACCTGCTCCGGCTTCCTCTACTCTCAGCGGATGGTGCACTGCTACATGCGAAGCGACGCCCGGAACACGGGAACAGGCAGGCAATGAATATCGACTGGAAAGGCTACGACGCGAGCAGTTGCTATGACGAGCTTGTCACGCCGAAGGGTACGGTACGCACCCATGCCCGGGAGTTGCTTGCCTACCTGGACTCACTGACCGCGGACGAGATCCGGGAACGGCAGAGGGCGGCGGATGGCGCCATCGTGGAGATGGGGATCACCTTCACCGTCTACAGCGAAGGGGAGAACATCGACCGGGCCTGGCCCTACGACATCATTCCCCGGATCATAGCCGCGAAGACCTGGGATCCGGTCGACGCGGGTCTGCGCCAGCGGGTGCAGGCGCTGAATCTGTTCATCGCCGATATCTATGGCGAGCAGAAAATCATCCGCGACGGCGTCTTCCCCGCCGAGCTCCTGGCGGACTCCGCGAATTTCCGCCAGGAGTGCGTAGGTGTACGGCCGCCCCACGACGTCTGGGCACACATCTGCGGATCCGACCTGATCCGCGATCACAAGGGCCGTTTTCTCGTCCTGGAGGACAACCTGCGGGTGCCGTCCGGGGTGTCCTACATGATGGAGAACCGGGTGCTCACCAAGCGGGTGTTCGGGGAGCTCCTGGAGAATTCCAGCATCCGCCCGGTCAGCGACTACCCCACGCAGCTCTTCGACATGCTGGCGGCGATCTCCCCCCGGCCGCTGGACTATCCGGAGGTTGTAGTCCTCACCCCCGGTATCTACAACTCTGCCTATTTCGAGCACTCCTTCCTCGCCCAGCACATGGGCGCCGAGCTGGTGGAGGGTGCGGACCTGACGGTGGGCGAGGACGATTGTGTCTACATGCGCACCATCGACGGCCTGCAGCGGGTGGACGTCATCTACCGGCGGGTGGACGACCTGTTCCTGGATCCGGAGGCCTTCCGCGAAGACTCCGCGCTCGGAGTGCCCGGACTGATGCGCGCCTGGCGGGCAGGCAACGTCGGACTGGCGAACGCGCCCGGCGCCGGGGTGGCGGACGACAAGGTCGTGTACGCCTACGTTCCGGACTTCATTCGCTACTACCTGGATCAGGATCCGCTGCTGCCGAACGTCGAGACCTACGTCTGCAACCGGGCAAAGGAATGCGACTACGTGCTGAACAACCTGGACCAGCTGGTGGTGAAGCCGGCCAACGAGTCCGGGGGCTACGGCATGCTGATCGGGCCGACCGCCAGCAAGAAGGAGCGCAACGAGTTCGCCCGGCGCATCCGCCACGACCCCCGGAACTACATCGCCCAGCCCCTTATCCGGCTGTCCACCGTACCCACGGTGATCGACGGCCAGGTGGAACCCAGGCACGTGGACCTGCGGCCGTTCATTCTCCAGGGCGACCGCATGTACGTGACGCCCGGAGGCCTGACGCGGGTGGCGCTGCGCAAGGGGTCCACCGTGGTGAACTCGTCCCAGGGCGGTGGCAGCAAGGACACCTGGATACTGGAGCAGGACTGATGCTATCCCGGGCAGCAGAACGAGTTTACTGGATGGGCCGCTACATCGAGCGGGCGGAGAGCACGGCCCGGCTGGTGGGCGCGTACAACAACGAGATCATGGATCTGCCGAAGAGCGTGGATGCCAGCTGGCGCAGCCTCGTCGATATCGCCGGCGCCACGGAGCCCTTCTTCGGCCGCTACCAGAATCCGGACGAGCGCAACGTGGTGAAGTTCCTGCTGGCGGATGAGGACAACCCGGGATCCATCCTCACCTCTGTGCGCGCTGCGCGGGAGAACGTCCGCACAACCCGCGAACTGCTTCCCACCGAAGCCTGGGAGCACACCAACAAGCTCTACCTGTACGTGAAGGAACAGGTGCATCAGTCCCTTGCCCGCAAGCACCGGTTCGAGTTCCTGCAGACGGTAATCTTCCGCTGCCAGCAGATCGCCGGCCTCCTGGCCGGTACCATGAGCTACGATTTCTCCTACCGCTTCGTGCGCATGGGACTGGAGCTGGAGCGGGCCGACATGACCACGCGGATCGTGGACAGCGCCGTGTATCTCCTGCTGCCCCGCAAGACGGCGCCCACCGAGTACGACAACCTGCTCTGGGTCAACGTGCTGAAATCCCTGTCCGCGTACCAGATGTATCGCCAGCACGTGATTCCCCGCGTAATCGGCGATGAGGTCGTGCGATTCCTGCTCCAGGACCCGTTGTTTCCCCGCTCCGTCGCCCATGCGGTGGCGGAGGTGGAGGCCTGCCTGCGGGCGTTGCCGCGCAACGAGGCACCGCTGCGCTCCATCGCCCGGCTGCAGAGGCGCATCAAGGAGGCGGACACGGCCGGCATGGACCTGGAGGAACTACACGAGTATATCGACATGCTCCAGAGCGGCATCAACGAGGTGCATGAGCAGATCATAGCCACCTGGGTGCTGGTGGAGCGGCAGCCCGGATCCCCGGTGGCCGGCTGATCCACCCGCTGGGCGGCCGCGCAGGAGTGTTTTCTCGAGAGCAACCGGGAAGGGGGCCTCCGGGCCATGGCCATACGAGTCGGCATCGAACACTACACGGCCTATCATTTCGACCGTGCCGTGCGTCTCTCGCCGCACCTGGTCAGGCTGCGGCCGGCGCCCCATGCGCGCACCCCCCTGCACGACTACCGCCTGCATGTGGAGGCGCAGGAGCATCGTCTCTACTGGCAGCAGGATCCGTTCGGCAATCACGTGGCCCGTGTGGTGTTCCCCGAGCCGCTGGAGCGGCTGGTGGTGAATGTCACTCTTACCGCGGAACTGGTGGTCGTCAATCCGTTCGACTTCTTCGTCGAGCGCTACGCCGAGGTGTTCCCGTTCCGTTATGACGCGCCACTGGCGGAGGCGCTGCGGCCCTGCTTCGAACGCACGGAGGATGGTCCGTTGCTACGGAGCTGGCTGCAGGATGTGGATCGCCGGCCACGGCCGATCGTCCATTTTCTCGTCGATGTGAACCAGCGGCTGCAAAAGGACATCGCCTACACGGTCCGCATGCAGCCGGGTGTGCAGACATGCGAGCAGACCCTCGGCCAGGCGCTCGGCTCCTGCCGCGACAGCGGCTGGCTGCTGGTGCAGATCCTCCGCCACCTGGGCCTTGCAGCACGCTTTGTCTCCGGCTACCTGGTGCAGTTGCGTCCCGACGCCGCGTCGCTGGACGGGCCCTCGGGTCCGGAGGAGGATTTCACCGACCTGCATGCCTGGGCCGAGGTCTACGTCCCGGGTGCCGGCTGGATCGGCCTGGACCCGACGTCGGGGCTTTTCGCAGGCGAGGGCCATATCCCCCTGGCGTGCACGCCGGATCCTGTCAGCGCTGCGCCGGTCAGCGGTTACAGTGATCCCTGCGAGGTCCGTTTCGAGTTTCACAACCGCGTGACCCGGGTGCACGAAGACCCCCGGGTCACGCGGCCCTACGACGATGCGCAGTGGCACGCGGTGCAGGCCCTCGGGCGCCGCGTGGATCGCGAACTGCAAGCCGAGGACGTGCGCCTCACCATGGGTGGTGAACCCACATTCATCTCCGTCGACGACATGGAAGGGGC